>JBMTCO010000014.1:0-33147 GCA_049430945.1 Cyclobacteriaceae bacterium | reverse complement strand
AGATCACCTTTTTGATATGGACTTAAAAGTTACCGTGACGATCAAAGGAATCACAGCCTGTCAGATGGACCTTAAGGTTGACGGACTGACCTTTGAGGTGATGCGTGAGGCATTGATGCAGGCCAAAGAAGGTCGTACCCATATTTTAGGTGAAATGAACAAAACGATTCAGCAACCTAATACAGACCTTAAGCCACACGCTCCCAGAGCCCAGACTATATTTATAGATAAAGACCAGATCGGTGCTGTTATAGGTCCCGGTGGAAAAGTCGTTCAGGATATTCAGAAGACAAGTGGTGCAACAGTTGTTATTGAAGAAGTTGACAACCGTGGAGTTGTAAATGTTTTCGCAACGGATAAAAAATCCATGGATATGGCCGTTGGTCGGATCAAGGGAATCGTTGCAGTCCCTGAGGTTGGAACAGTTTATACCGGAAAGGTAAAGACCATAACTCAGTTTGGAGCTTTTGTGGAGTTCCTTCCCGGAAAAGACGGACTACTTCATATTTCTGAAATAAAGTGGGAAAGGATTGAGTCTATGGAAGGTGTTCTGAAGGTGGGAGAGGAGATTCAGGTTAAACTTGTTGAAGTGGATAAGAAGACAGGTAAGTATCGGTTGTCCAGTAAGGTTTTGCTCCCACGCCCTCCGCGTGATGAGAAACCTGCAGAATAAGTTATAACAATTAATTTTTCCCCGTGGTTCGTTCCGGACTACGGGGATTTTTTTTGCCTGACTGCCGGCGGGGGGTACTTAGAAAATTTGAAACTTTTTTTTCAGATTTACAGAAAAGTAAGGAAGCCCAGTCCTCATGAGACAATTAAAGATCAGCAAACAGATCACGAACCGGGAAAGTCAATCTTTAGACAAGTACCTTCAGGAAATTGGAAAAGTTGACCTACTCACACCGGATGAGGAAGTTACACTGGCAAAAAAAATAAAGGAGGGTGACCAGATTGCACTGGAAAAACTTACTAAAGCAAATCTGCGCTTTGTTGTTTCAGTAGCCAAGCAGTATCAGAATCAGGGTCTGACGCTCGGTGATCTTATTAATGAGGGCAATCTTGGTCTTATCAAAGCCGCACAGCGTTTTGATGAAACGAGGGGATTCAAATTCATTTCATATGCCGTCTGGTGGATCCGTCAGTCTATTTTACAGGCTCTTGCTGAGCAATCCCGTATTGTTCGTTTACCGCTTAACAGGGTGGGTTCATTAAATAAGATTTCAAAAACCTTCTCGGAACTTGAACAGAAGTATGAGCGGGAGCCATCTCCTGACGAACTTGCTGATGTTCTTAAGGTAACTGTTGCTGAAGTAATTGATACTATGAAGATCAGCGGCAGGCATGTTTCTATGGATGCACCATTTATTCAGGGTGAGGAAAACAGCCTTCTGGATGTTCTGGAGAATGATGGGGAGGATACCCCTGACCAGGGCCTTATTTCAGATTCTTTGCGCAAGGAGGTAACAAGAGCACTTGGAACCCTTACGCAGCGCGAGGCAGATGTCATTGCACTTTACTTTGGTCTTAATGGGGAACATGCCCTTACACTTGAAGAAATCGGCGAGAAGTTTAGCCTTACCCGCGAACGGGTGAGACAAATTAAAGAGAAAGCCATTCGCAGGTTGCGTCACACCACAAGAAGCAAAACGCTGAAGCCATACCTGGGCTGATTTCAAAGATCCGTACCTTTCTTCTTTTTGTCAGATATTTGCCTGCATTGGCTTAATATTACCGTGTGTTTTGATTTTTAATTGAAATGTAAATTTAAATATGTCAGCTGAGCACATTCATTTTCTTATTATCGGTTCCGGTCCTGCCGGCTATACGTCTGCGATTTATGGAGCACGTGCAGGTCTTAATCCTGTTATGTACACCGGTGGTCAGCCGGGAGGTCAACTCACCATTACAGGTGAAGTTGAAAATTTTCCGGGTTACCCAAAGGGAGTAGGAGGGCCTGAAATGATGGTTGAGCTCCAGCAACAGGCAGAGCGCTTTGGAACCCAGGTGCGTTATGGATTAATTACATCTGTTGATTTTTCAGTTTATCCTTTCCGGATAGTAGCTGATGAAAAAATTGAGATCACTGCTGATGCCGTTATTGTAGCAACCGGTGCATCCGCTAAATATCTTGGACTTCCCTCAGAGCAAAAATTTATGAATAAAGGTGTCTCAGCTTGCGCTGTTTGTGATGGTTTTTTCTATAAGGGTATGGATGTGGCTGTGGTAGGCGCGGGTGATTCTGCTGCAGAAGAGGCCAGTTATCTTTCAAAATTGTGTCCGAAGGTTTACCTGATCGTAAGAAGAGATGAAATGCGCGCCTCCAAAATTATGCAGGAGCGTGTGAAAAACACCCCTAATATCGAAATCCTTTGGAACTCTGAAACTGAGGAAATTCTGGGTGGTGATGATGTGCAGGCCATAAGGGTACTTAATAATAAAACTGGCGAACGAAAAGAAATCAGTGTTAAAGGCTTCTTTGTAGCCATAGGTCATCAGCCCAATACACAGATCTTTAAGGGGCAGCTTGAAATGGACAACGCAGGATATATTCTTGTAAAGCCGGGCTCTACTTACACCAATATTCCCGGTGTATTTGCTGTTGGTGATGCAGCTGATAAAGTTTACAGGCAGGCGGTGACAGCTGCAGGAACAGGCTGCATGGGCGCACTCGATGCTGAACGCTGGCTCTCCTCCCGTTAAACATAATTCCCCGCAATTGTATATGGAAAAATTAGATCTTCTGGTTATAGCAGCCCACCCTGATGATGCGGAGCTGGGCTGTGGTGGTACCATTGCCAAAACTGTTAAGGAAGGCCGGAAGGTTGGTATCGTTGACCTTACAAGGGGAGAACTGGGCACCAGAGGAACGCCTGAACTCAGAATTCAGGAAGCAACAGAAGCAGCGAATATTCTGGGAATCCATGCTCGCGAAAATCTTGGTCTGCGTGACGGCCGTTTTAAAAATGATGAAGAGGATCAGATGGCTATTATAAGGAGCATCCGTAAGTACAGACCGGATCTTGTGATCACTAATGCACCTGAAGACCGGCATCCTGATCACAGCAGGGCCTCACGTCTTGTTGCCGACGCATGCTTCTTTTCAGGATTACGGAAAATTGCCACCGATTTGAATGGTATTGAGCAGGAAGCATGGAGACCAGAATCTTTATTCCATTTCGTACAAAGTCAGACGCTTCCAATTGATTTTGTAGTAGACATTTCTTCCTTCTGGGAAGTAAAAATTAAAGCGATCAAAGCCTATAAGTCACAATTTTTTGATCCTGAAAGCAAAGAGCCTGAAACTTATATTTCAAGTCCAGGTTTTTTGAGGATGGTGGAGGCGAGAGCAATAGAGCATGGCCATGCAGTCGGAAAGCCTTATGGTGAGGGCTTTATCCGCTCTCGGGTAATGGGTATCAATTCACTTTTTGATTTGTATTAAAGCCCGATTCAGGGCGCAAGTCTTCTGATTTCCCATTTATCACCTGCAAGTAAATATCGGATGCGGTCGTGAAGACGATTGGAACGGCCTTGCCAGAATTCAATAAGGAACGGTCGTACCAGATATCCACCCCACTGCCTGGGTTTCTGAATCGGATTGGTGTCACCAAATTTTGTTGCAAGATCATGCATCCGGTCCTCCAGAATTTTTCTGTTTTTGATGACTGCACTCTGCGGGGATGCCCATGCGCCGATCTGACTTCCCCGTGGTCTTGATTGAAAATATTGCTCGGCCACTTGTTCGGAGAGTCGTTCGGTGACGCCCTCAATCCGGATCTGACGCTCAAGCTCAGGCCAGAAAAATGTAAGACAACAGGCAGGTTGGTGGTCAAGCTCTTTGCCTTTGTTGCTTTGATAATTTGTATAGAAGGTAAAACCTTCCGGTTGAAGACCTTTTAACAACACCATTCGCCCGCTGGGTCTTCCGTCGACGGTAATGGTTGCAAGATGCATGGCATTGGGCTCATTGATCTGGGCCTTCACTGCTTCATTAAACCATATGGAAAACTGATTTAAAGGGTCAGATTTTACATCCCCCTCATTAAGCGCCATAAGACTGTAATCGCGTCGTAATTTTGAAATTTCATCCATGGTTTAATCATTTTTGTAAATTTAGTTATACATGCCATTGTGCCGGTATTCATGATTGTTTTTCTTAAGATTAACTTTGCAGTCTGAAATACTTTTTTGCGAATGAATTTGTTTGACTTTAAGACTTCTTTAAGACCCGCGCCAGGTTTATTGCTCGTTTCAGAGCCGATGCTCCCTGATCCAAATTTTGAAAGAAGTATTATTTTACTCTGTGCTCATGATACTGAAGGTTCTTTTGGTTTTGTTTTGAATAAACCTTCAGGAAAGAATGTTTCCGAGCTTGTTGATGGATTTGCAGGTCTTCATGCTCAGGTATTCACCGGAGGCCCGGTAGAGTTGAATACACTTCATTTCATTCATTGTTTTCCGGAAATTGAGGGCGGCCTTGAGATTCGTGATGGAATTTACTGGGGCGGTGATATCGATTCACTCAGAGAACTTGCCGCTATTGGAAAATGTACCCCTGAGCATGTTCGTTTTTTCCTTGGGTATAGCGGATTGTCTGGTGGCCATCTGGATGATGAGCTGAAAGAAAATACTTGGATCGTTTCAGGCAATGTTGACAGATCGCTAATATTTGAGACTGTCACTGATGAAATGTGGAAAAAAGCGATGATCATTCTTGGTGGCAGGTTCTCCATATATGCGAATTATCCAACTGATCCAAGGCTTAATTGAGGCAGAATTTATAATTTTGTGATCTGTGATATAAAAACTATTTACTGAACATTCTACTTATGTCCTCACCAGAAAAGGAATTTATCAATGATGTTGACGGAGTTACAGGCGATGTCCTCAATGGTGCCGATCAGGAATCAGCAGAACAGGAGCCGGAAATTCCGGAAACGGATTATTCCTCATATTCAAAAAGTGATTTTGCAAAACTGCTTAAGGAGCTGTCACAGGATTCTAATATCAGACGGGCAGATAAGCAGCTCAGAGATCTTAAACCTGTATTGAATGAGCTTAGAGATCAGGCAAAGGAAGTTGCGCTTAATAAATTTATTGAGGATGGCGGTAAGGCGGAAGACTTCAGCATTCGCAAGGATGATGACGATCTGATTATTGACGGAGCCATCCGTATCCTTAGGGAAAAATCAATACAATTTAATCGTGAGCAGGAGGAGACCAGAAAGGCTAATTTGAATAAAAAGAACGAATTGCTCTCAAGTCTTCGTGCTGTAGTCGAACAGGAAAATGCTGCAGTTGGATTTCAGGAGTTTAAGAAACTGCAAAATGAATGGAGACTGACAGGTGCCGTTCCTCAGGCATACAGCAAAGAGTTATGGGCAAGTTACCATGCACTTGTTGACAGGTTTTTTGATAATCGAAGTATTTATCTTGAGTTGCTTGAGCTTGACAGGAAAAAAAACCTTGCTTTAAAGATAGAGCTTTGTGTAAAAGCTGAAAAACTAAGTGAACTGAATGATGGTGCTTCTCTAAGTGGCACATTGCGGGAATTAAATGATCTTCACAGTGAATGGAAACACATTGGCCCGGTTCCAAGAGAGGATAAAGAGGCAATCTGGGCCAGGTTTAAATCGGCATCCGATACAATATATAAAAAACGTGATGAAAGGCTTATTGAGTCCGGTCAGCGGCTGAAGGCCAATTTGGAGAGCAAGAAGAAAATTCTTGCAGGCCTTGAACTGCTCAGAGATTTTAATTCTACTTCTATCAAAGAGTGGAATGAAAAAACAAAGGAAGTTGCGGAGGCTCAGAAATCCTGGCTTACTGCCGGTCCTGTAGAGCGCAAAAAGGCCCGGGAAATTAACAAACCGTTCTGGTCGATCATTAAAACTTTTTTTACCCGCAAGGGGCAGTTTTTTAAAGCTCTTGATTCGACACGTCAGGAAAACCTTACACGCAAAAAATCACTCATAGCCCGTGTTAACGAGTTTAAGGCTCAGTCGGATCCCATCGCAGCAATTAACCAGATAAAAGAGATACAAAAGGAATGGAAAACTATTGGTCCGGTTCCCGATAAGGTGAGCAATAAGTTGTTCGCGGAATTCAAGGCAGCCTGTGATTATTTCTTTGATGCGCGCAGGAATTCTTTTGTGTCTGCAGATAAAGCGCTCGATGAAAATCTGCGTACTAAGAACCAGATCATTTTGGAAATCGGGTCACTTTCAGGCGAGGAAAAGTTGGGACATGTAAAGGAGTTAGTTGCTCAGTTTCATGCAACCGGGTTTGTACCAAAAGATCAGATTAATGCAGTCCGGGATCATTTTCGTCAGGCCGTCGATAAATTTACGCTGACCTTACCTGAAGAAGGTCAGAAAAGAGATAAGGCAGTTCTTGAACTGGAAATGGCAGGGGCTTCTTCTGATCCCAACCCTTCCCGCAGAATTCAGCAACAGGAACAAACGATTCGTAAAAAGCTGGGCACAGCAGAAAATGAACTTGCATTGCTTAAGAACAACCTTGAGTTCTTTGCCCGGAGTAAAAATGCTGATGCTGTCAGAGAGGAGTTCAGGATCCGGATTGAAAGTGCTCAGGCTGAAGTGGATAGCCTTAAGTTGAGGCTGAAACTCATTCGTTCAATGTCCTAATGATTCCTCATCAGTAGGCCCTTACGAATTTGCCATCCATGTAATTGGCAAACGCTCTGTTCGAAACTCTCATTCCTCCGGGGGTAGGGTAATTTCCTGTGAAGTACCAGTCTCCTGAGTGATTGGGGATTGCCTTGTGCAGGTTATCAACTGTTTGGAAAACCACCTCAAGTTCTGCCTCCATTTCTTTTGGATGTACGATTTCACTTATTTTCTCTGATATCTCTTCGTCTGTAAACAATGCATACAGGCTCTGAACATGATTTGGCTGATTCAGGTCATCCTTGCTTTTGATACATTTCTCATAAACTTCTGAAAGCAGGTCTTCCTTACCTTCTCCTTTGACAAGCTCAATCATCGCACGGAAGGCTACAAAATCTTTAAGCCTGCTCATATCAATGCCATAGCAATCAGGATACCTTATCTGAGGTGCAGAAGAAACAACGACTATTTTTTTTGGACCAAGGCGGTCAAGCATTTTTAGGATGCTTTTCTCAAGTGTAGTCCCCCGAACGATGGAATCATCAATTACAACCAGCGTATCGGTTCCCTTTCTGATGACTTCATAGGTTGTGTCATATACGTGTGCGACCATTTCATCCCGGTGTTGGTCATCTGAAATAAAAGTTCTCAGCTTCGCGTCCTTAATTACAATCTTCTCAACCCGAGGTCTGAAAGTAATCAGATCTTCAAGAGGCTCAATGGTCGGTTTGCCTTCCAGGATGTGTTCTTTTTGTTTTTTCTGAAGGTAGTCCTCAACACCTGCCATCAGACCATAAAATGCAGTTTCTGCAGTATTGGGTATGTAGGAGAAAACCGTATTTTTTAGGTCAAAATTAATGGCCTTTAAAACCTGAGGGACCAGAAGGTTTCCAAGTTTCCTGCGTTCCTTGTAAATATCCGGATCGTTTCCGCGGGAAAAATAAATTCTTTCAAAGCTACAGGATTTCTTCTCGCGGGGACTCAGAATCTGCTTTTGAGAATAATCACCATTCTTATTGATAATCAAGGCGTGCCCGGGATTGATTTCCGTGATCTGGTTGTATTCAATATTAAACGCTGTTTTAATAGCTGGCTTTTCAGAGGCAACCACGACGACCTCATCATCTGCATAGTAATAGGCAGGTCTGATGCCATTCGGATCACGTACTACAAATGCTGATCCTGATCCGGTAAGTCCTGCCATTGTGTAGCCTCCGTCAAAATCCTTACAGGCACGCTGAAGCATCCGCTGAAGATCAATTTCGTTTTCTATGATCTCAGATAATTCCTGATTGCTGTAGCGACCCTTATAATTTTCAAAAAGCTCTTGTACCTCTTCGTCCAGAAAATGGCCAATCTTTTCCATTACCGTAACGGTATCCACTTTTTCCTTTGGATGCTGACCCAGATTGATAAGAATGTTGAATAATTCATCAACATTGGTCATATTAAAATTTCCGGCCATAACCAGGTTACGGCTCCTCCAGTTGTTTTGCCGTAAAAACGGATGGACACTTTCCAGACTATTTTTGCCATGAGTCCCATATCGGAGATGGCCCAGCCATAATTCTCCCGTAAAGGCTACATTTTCTTTTAGCCACTTTTCATTTCTGTAAAGATCTTTACCGGCTTCCTGTGCCTTGCGGTATTTTTTACCAATTTTTCTGAATAAATGAGCAACCGGCTGCGATTTGATAGAACGGTAACGGCTGATATAGCGGTAACCCGGATCGACATCAATTTTTATGTTGGCAATTCCTGCTCCATCCTGTCCACGGTTATGCTGCTTTTCCATCAGGATGTACATTTTACTCATCCCGTAGGATGTTCCGTATTTCTCAATGTAGTAGGATAGTGGCTTGCGGAGCCGAACCAGGGCAATGCCGCACTCATGTAAAATCTGGTCTGTCATCCGGTCTTCAGGTAAAGAACAATTTCAAAGTTACTCCTAAAATTCGTAAAGATTAATCTTTTGGCTGTATTCAGTCATCATCAAAACCAGCCGGGAATCAGAAACAGTACCACCAGCAATAAACTTAATCCAATTATCACAACATGGTCTGTTATTGAATTTGCCCTGAATGAATAATCCTTTTGCTTTTCAAATAAAAAAAGTCTCAAAGGAATCCGTATATAGTAGAAAAGCGCTATTGCAGTATTCAGAATACCAAATACGAGAAGTGAAATTGTGAGTATTCCGGAATCTGAGGGATTATTCCCTAAAGCAGTGAAAATCAAAAATTTTGCTGTGAACCCTGCAAAAGGAGGTAAGCCGGTCAATGAAAGGAAGCCGATTGTAATTCCGGTTGATGCCAAAAGGGTATTTTTTCCCAATCCTGAAAAATCAGAAATTTCAACCGATTTCATTTCCCGTTCAAACCAGTTCAGGCAGTAGACCACTAGAATTACTCCTGTTACCATCGCAAGTGAGTAGTATATTAGAATTTTTTCAATCTGAACTGAAGCAATGCATAAACCAGTCAGTAGAAAACCTGCCTGACCTATAGAGGAATATCCTAATAAACGCCGCGCGTTGGTTTGACGCAGTGCGGGAAAATTTCCGGCAAGGAGAGTTAGAATAGCCAGTGTTCCGATGATAATAAGCCACCCTGTTTGAGGCTGACCGTTGTTACTTGTAGAAAGCCTTGCAAGCAGCAAGACCACAGAAATTTTTGGTATGGTTGAAAGAAAACCTATGACCGGATAGGGTGCTGCCTGAAAAACATCAGGTGCCCACCAGTGCATTGGTGCGGCGGTTATCTTAAAGGTTAAGGCTGCAACAATTAAAAGCAATCCTGTAAAGGCTAGTGTTCCGGGAATAAGATCTGATTGAATAAGCCCGGATATTGTTTCAAGGCTGAGAGTGCCGGTATGGCCATAAACCCATGAAAATCCAAAGGAAAGAATTGCAGTGGCCATACTGCCGTGGAGGAAGAATTTGATTCCTGCCTCGCTGCTCTTATCCGAAAACAAAAAACCGGATAGTGCGTAAGCGCTTATACTCATAATTTCAAGGGCAAGAATAAATGATATGGCATGTCCTGCCATGAGAGTGAGCTGTGCGCCGAGCTGTAGGCTTAATGTGAATATATGGTACTCAGCCCTCCCTCTATTCAGGTGATATGAATGAAACAGCAGTGTTATCAGGCATCCGGCCAGAGCAAGAATGATTCTCCCTCCAGATACAATTCTCCCTGTAAATAATTGATTACTGAAGAGTGATCTTTCATTTTCCTCAGCAAGAAATGCCAAAGCAAGATTTACCAGAAAAATTAGTGCTGTAAAAAAACTCATAATTTCCCAGCGCTTGTTTTTAATAAGCAGGAAAAACGGAAACAGGATAATTCCTGAAACCAGACTTAGTTCTGGAAGCAGTGCATTCAAGTCGTTTAGGGAAATTGACATCAGCGTTGTAATTAATTTATTGGAGGGTTCCTGATGTCAATAAGGAGGCGTATGTGTCTGCAAAACCTTCAATAATATTCAGCAGCCCTGCCGGAAAGATTCCAAGATACAGTGTGATCAGTCCAAGTAAAATTAAAAGTCCCTTCTCCTTAAATGAAAGGTCATAGAAATTTCCTGGAACTTTGGAATGAAATTTCCCGAACAGCATTCTCTGTGCCGTCCAGGCAAAGTATCCTGCCGATAACACAATTCCTGCAATAGCCGCAAGCGGAATCCAACCCGGAATAATCGCACTGCTGAAGGAACCGAGTAGAACAAGGACTTCACCAATAAAGGATGCAAATCCCGGTATGCCCATCCCTGCGAAAAATGCGAACAGCATCATGGAGGCGTACCATGGCATTATTGAAAACATTCCTGAATAATTGGAGATAGTCCTGTCTCCGGATCTTACCTGCAGAATTCCGGCGATGAGGAAGAGCATTGCCGATATTAGCCCGTGGCTAACCATCTGAAAAATAGCACCCTGTATGGCCACAGCGGTTCCTGCAGCTATTCCGAGAATTACAAATCCCATATGAGAAACAGAAGAATAGGCAATCATTCTCTTGAGGTCTTTTGAAGCAAGGGCATTCATAGCTCCGTAGATGACAGAGATGACTGCAAATATTGCCATCGTGGTACTGAAGGCTTTGTGCTGATCCGGAAGAATCATGCAGGCGAACCTGATCATTCCATAGGTGCCGGTTTTAAGCAGGAGGGATGCAAGAATAACCGACACTGGGGTGGGGGCCTCAACGTGAGCGTCCGGAAGCCAGGTATGGAATGGAACAACGGGAACTTTCACTGCAAATCCTGTGAGGAGTAAAATAAAAACCCACTCCCCAACGGACATATCCCAAAAGGTAACTCCGGATGCGGGGTCAAGAATTGAACCCTTAATGAGCCCCTTGAGACCTGTGAGCGAATTGAGATCGAAAGTGTGAATTGAATGTTCAGACCCTGAGGGCGCTGAAACTGAAACATAAATCAGAATCATTGCAATCAGGATGAGCAATGAACCGACAAGGGTATAAATAAAAAACTTAAGTGATGCGTATTCTCTGCGTTTTCCTCCCCAGATGCCTATGAGAAAATACATGGGTATAAGCATGAATTCAAAAAGGACATAAAAAAGAAGAAAATCAGCGGCTGCAAATGAACCTGATACTGCTGTATGCAGCACCATTAATAAAGTGTAGTAGCCCTTTATCTGAGAAGTTATTTTGTCGGATGTCAGCACTGCAACCAGCATGATGAAGGAGGTCAACCAGAAGAGAGGAAAACTCATGCCATCCAGCAGCACATGATAACCTGCAGAAAAATAATCACCCGTACCATCTGATATCATGAACCAGGAATAATTTTCCTCCTTAAATTCTGAAAATGCTGAAATAAATGTCACAAATACGAACTGGCATCCTGCAATTATTATGGAAGTATTTCGGATGAGTTGATTTTGTTCAGAGGGTATCAACAATAGGATCAGTGCGCCTGCCAGGGGAAGAAAAATTGCAATAGATAGTAGATGCGCTTCCATGTGCTTAGCTCAGGATAATTAATATTAAAATCAGAATGCTTAGACTCCACCACAAATATGACTGGATATTACCCCGCGAAATGATGCTGATAAGTTTTCCGGTCTGAACTGCAGATCCTGCAATTCCTCTTGTGATGCCATCAACAATATAACGGTCAACAGAAGCAATCAGATGGGCAGTGATGACCTGCAGGTATGCAATCATGTGGATTAAAAAGTCGAGTACAGCCCGGTCTGTTCTTCCTATCAACGTTGAGGTTCTTAAAATTGGTTCCAGAATAATGATTCTGTAAACTGGATCCGGATCAATTTTTCTAAATTTTTTCCTGTTAAATGAATCCGGGAATTTCTTCATCAAAAGAAATGAGAGTACTGTAAAAATTGTTATGAAGGTGACACTGAAAATAGTAAGGCTGTGCGAAACAGTACCTGAAAATTTGAGGTAGTCAGCAACACGAAAAGGCTCCGGACTCCAGATCCACCATCCTGTAAAAAACAAAAGTGTCATTACAGAGATCGTGTACCTGTCTAAAGACTTTTTCACTGAATTTTTAAAGTACGGCAAAATGAAGGTTGTCAGTCTGACGGTGTACAAGATGGTCAGGGCGGTAATTATGAAAAAAGGAATGATAGCGAATGAAGGCAATTCAGCGGCCATGGCTTCCTTGGAAATGAATGCTGCCGTAAGCGGTACGCCCGCAAGCCCTGATAAAAAAATAAGGATAGAAAATGCGATACGCCGGTTTCCTGATTTTAAATTACTGATCCATTTAAGTTCCTCCTCGGGTGGGGCGTCTCCGGACTTCAGCAGGTAACCCGCACATAGAAATAATCCGGCCTTAAAAAAGCCATGGGAAACAAGATGCATGATGGCCGCACCCGGATTTCCAATGGTTACGGATAATAACATCAGCCCGAGTTGTGACATCGTGGACCACGCAAGGAGCAACTTTATTTTATTTTCAGCTAAGGCGTTCCAGCCTCCGATAAAAGCTGTTATTGTTCCGAGAATTCCTCCGGCAAGTAAAATTTCATCAGGGAACAGAAAACGGGTTCTGAATAACAGATAAACGCCTGCGGCCACCATGGTTGCTGAATGAATCAGTGCTGATACGGGACTGGGGCCAGCCATGGCATCCGGTAGCCAGGTATTCAGAGGAAATTGGGCTGATTTTGCCACCACCGCAGTCAGCAAGCCCGCACCAATCAGGTACTGACTGCCGGTACTTAGATCATTTATGGGATGGATCAGCTCAAAACTTTCTGTTTCGGATGCAAATGTGAGCAGGGCAATAAGAAATCCTATATCTCCAATTTTATTAATAATCAGTGATTTGGTGGCTGCAATTCCTGAAGATTGTTTCTCCCTGTAAAATCCGATCAGTAGATAAGAGCAGATTCCGACAAGCTCCCAGCAGAAAAAACTGAAAAACAGATTGCCTGATATGATCAGGCCGGTCATGCTGAACATGAAAAGTGACAGCACTGAAAAATACCGGGATTGATTTTTCTCTTCCTTAAAGTAAGCAACAGAGTAGAGGCTTACCAACGCTGCGATCAGCGTTATAAAAGGTAAAAGAATTATTATGACCTGGTCAGATGTAATGGTAAACTGAAAAGAAAATTCACCGGCTCTGAACCAGGGTAATTGCATTACTTCCCGGTAGGACGGTGCATTCAGACTGTACAGGACCGAGCAAAGAAACGCGCATACAAACATGAATGTGGTAAAGGCTCCGTAACCTTTTCTGACTACCGGAAAAATCGAAGCTGTGAATATGAAAATTCCAAGGATGTAAAGTACGATGATCATGGTTCTCTCAGGTTAGTAAAAGAACTAATGTCTGAGCTCTTATAATAGCGATACACCCTGAGAAAAATAGCCAGTCCGACAGCGGCTTCACAAACTGCTACCAGCATAATGAATAAAGCCATTGTGATGCCTTCCGCACCATGGATGGTTGAAAAATACACAAGGTTGATGTTGGCACTATTCAGCATCAGCTCAAGGCCAATCAGCAGATGGATCAGATTTTTTCTGTTCAGGATAAGGAAGACTCCTGTGCAGAACAGCATGCAGCTTAGTAAAAGAATTGATTGCTCCTTGTTCATTTTTCAGGTTTCTGAACAGAAATGAAAATTGCAGCAACAAGGGCGAGGAGCAGTAAAATTCCGCTGACCTCGAAAGGTAGTAGAAAATCATTTGCAATCACAGATCCCGTATATCCCGCGGTAAATTCAGTTGATTGAGTTTTGCCGGCACCCGGTATACCCGGATGGCGTGCTAAAAACCAGAATAATGTAATCGGGGGAAGGAACCCTGCCAGTCCCTGTTTATCAACTACAATTTGTTCACCTTTTCCTGAAAGCATAATAGCAAATAGAAATAATACTGCAATGCCCCCGACATAAACTGCTATCTGAGAAATAAATAGAAATGGTGCATTTAAAAGCCCGAATATTCCTGCAATGCTCAGGCAGCAGACAAGAAACAGCATCACACTGATGAAAACGGATCTGCTGAAAACAATTCCTGCTGCACTTAAGAATGCCACAATTTCAAACGTAATCAACAGCCACTCATCCATTATTGCCCTGATTTTGTGGTTTGGGAATGGATGGTTTAATCATAGGTTTGAAAACAGGTTTCGGAGGGATGGCAGCCGAAGCCTTTTCAGAGCCGGAGTCGACTTTGTTTTTTGTTTCCAGATATTTTTCCCATTCTGTTTTTTTTGCCTCTATTTCCTGTTCAGTCATTTCAGAGAATTTAAAATTGTGATCTCTGATGTCAAATGAACTGAATGCATATTCCGGAGTCATGGTGAGGCATTCTGTGGGACAGACTGTCGTACAAAGTCCACAGAAGCAGCACTTGGACATATCGATATCAAACCTGGCAGCGTAAATACGTTTGGAAGTTCCGTCAGATGTTTTGCCGAACTCTTCAGGCGCACGCACAGGATCAATGGTTATACAGTTTACAGGACAAACCTTGACACATTTATCGCAAACAATGCAATCATCTATTTCGTTGTGAAGTTTATAGCGGCCATTCTCCGGTATCGGTAATTGTTCGTGAGGAAACTGAATAGTAGAAAGGCCTCCCTGGTTATTGAAATATTCAGCATCTGAGATTGTTAACCTGGCAGGGTTCATTGAAGTTCTCCCTGCTTTTAAAATATGTGCAGCAGTTAGCTTTAGTCCGCTAATGACACTTCCGATGATCTCAGAAAGACCTGACCAGTACCCGGATTCCTTTGTCGGCATGAACAAATTTAACTTAATTATGCCTTTAAAAAGCCTTCAAAAAGGGTTGTTGTACATTAAATCTTAACTTTCAGTATCAATTGTCTGAATTATGAACCGAGTTGCCTTCCTGCTGATTTTTTTCCTGCTCCTGTCATGCGCCCCCGAACCTGTACGCCCTCTTAAGGTGGTTCCGACTGCCTCGCAATTAGCCTGGCACCAAATGGAAATGAATGCTTTTGTTCACTTCTCTATCAATACATTTACAGATAAGGAATGGGGCTATGGCGACGAGTCTCCCGCACTCTTTGCGCCTGATTCTCTTAATCCTGACCACTGGGTTAAGTTGTTCAGTGAGACCGGTTTCAAATCAGTAATCCTGACCGCGAAGCATCATGATGGTTTTTGCCTTTGGCCGTCTCAGTTTACAGAGCATTCAATAAAGAACAGCCCTGTTACTGCAGACGTTGTCAAAGGAGTTTCAGATGCCTGTAAAAAACATGGATTGAACTTCGGAATTTATCTTTCTCCTTGGGATCGTAATCATGCTGAATATGGGACTCCCGGTTATATCTCATATTACAGAAATCAATTAAAAGAACTTTTCAGCAACTATGGTCCCGTATTTGAAATGTGGTTTGATGGAGCCAACGGGGGGGATGGTTATTATGGTGGGGCAAGAGAAATGAGGAAAATTAATGGAGCTTCTTATTATGATTGGCCCGGTACCATGGATATTGTCCGGAGTTTTAATCCCGGTATTATATTTTTCAGTGATGCCGGACCAGGGGTGCGTTGGGTAGGCAATGAAAGGGGAGTGGCCGGTGAGACAAACTGGAACACAATTACCCCGGACACCCTTTATGCAGGAAAGGCAGGTGTTGAGCCATTACTGAATTCAGGCCACGAGAAGGGCTCCCATTGGATTCCTGCAGAAACAGATGTATCCATCCGGCCGGGTTGGTTTTATCATGCTTCACAGGATTCACTGGTTAAAACGCCTGAACAACTATTCCGGATTTATCTTACCTCTGTAGGAAGAGGATCTACACTTTTGTTAAATATCCCTCCGGATAAACATGGCAGGATACACCCTTCAGATGAGGCTTCACTTCGGGGATTTAAAAAAATTCTGGATCGCACTTTTTCCAGAGATCATGCCATTACTGCGGAAATTACCGGAAAGGACCGCGGCAGTGGATACTCAGTTTCAAAAGTCACCGACAATTCTTTCGACACATTCTGGGCAACACCGGATGGAGAAACCTCTTCATCTATAGAATTGAAATGGGAAAACCCGGTTGATGTAAGTTATTTAATGATGCAGGAGCCTGTATGGCTTGGACAACGCGTAAAGGCCTTCAGGATTGAGGCAGAAGTAAAAGGTAAAATGGAAGAAATAGGAACAGGTACCACAATAGGTTATAAAAGAATAATTAAGGTGCCTTCTCCTGTGGCAACCAGACTGATCAGACTTACCATACTGGATTCAAAGGAGTGTGTGGCACTTTCCTCTTTTTCAGTGTACTGATTCCCTGAATCAGTATTGTTCAAATTCAGAGTATTGAGGCAGTTTGTAGTTGGGGTAGATTTTCATAAACTTTTCCCTCACTTGATCAAACAGAATCTTCTTTAATTCAGGAATATGAAATCCCGTTGCCGCTGAAATAAATACTATATGTTTTGATTTGTATTGACTGTAATATCCTGTCCGTTCCTGGATTGATTCAGCTCCATCGAGTCTGTCTGTTTTATTCAAAACCAGAATCACAGGTATTTCTCCTGCTCCGATTTCTGCAAGTGTTTTATTGACAACTTCTATATGCTTTTCATGAAATGGATGGGATACGTCAGCCACATGAATCAGAATATCGGCTTCACGCACTTCATCCAGAGTGGATTTAAATGATTCAATCAGGTGGTGAGGTAATTTACGGATGAATCCAACCGTATCTGAAAGAAGGAATGGAATCTGATTTAGCACAACCTTTCTGACGGTTGAATCCACAGTTGCAAAAAGTTTGTTCTCTGCTTTAACCTCAGACTTGGAAAGCAAATTCATCAGGGTGGATTTTCCAACGTTTGTATACCCTACCAATGCAACACGTACCATGCGCTCTCTTCCTTTTCGCTGGGTTTGACGTTGCTTGTCTATTTTTAAAAGCTCATCCTTGAGGTCAGAAATTTGTTTTTTGATTACCCGCCTGTCGGTTTCAATTTCCTTTTCACCCGCACCTCCGCGTGTACCGGTACCGCCCCGCTGGCGTTCAAGGTGTGTCCACATGCGCGTAAGCCTGGGCAAAAGATACTGGTTCATGGCAAGCTGAACCTGCGCCCTTGCCTGCGCTGTCTGCGCGCGCATCACAAAAATGTCCAGGATTAGCAGGCTTCGGTCATAAATCCTCACCTTATGTTCCTCACGGTCAGGCGGGTTCATTGCTTTTTCAATGTTTTTCAACTGTGAGGCAGACAAATCATCGTCAAAGACAATTGCAGAAATATTGTGACTGAAAACGTATTTCTGGATTTCTTCAAGTTTTCCTTTTCCAATATAGGTTCTTGAATCAGGGTGTTCAAGTCGCTGAATGAATGAGGACATTGTCTTAAGGCCGGCAGTTTCACCCAGAAACGCCAGTTCATCCAGATGTTCCTGAACTTCTTCCTGAGGCGTACGGGCATCTGCAACGGCAACCATTACACTGAGATTCTGACTTATTTGTTCCAAATGAGTGTTCTTTTGGGCAAAACTAGGATTTGGAAATCCAAAATCAGTATATTTTTATCATAACACATACCCTCTGTGCACTTAATTTTATTTGATTCCCTAAACAGAACTAATATTGTATCCTGAAACAAAACATGTTGAAGGTAATTCAAACCGGTATTGAGGGCCTTATTCAGCTTCAGCCTTCCGTTTTTGCAGATGACCGTGGATGGTTTATGGAGTCGTTCAAGGCTTCTGCTTTTAAGGAAGTCGGTATTGACAGAACTTTTCTTCAGGACAATATTTCCCATTCGAAAAAGGGGGTTTTGCGCGGTCTGCATTTTCAAAATCCGCCTTATGAGCAGGCTAAACTGGTATGGGTTCCTGAGGGCTCGGTGCTGGATGTTGCTGTTGATCTTCGGAAGGATTCGCGTACATATGGAAAGTACTTCAAACTTATTCTTGATTCACGATTAAAGAACATGCTGTTTATCCCTGAAGGTTTTGCACATGGTTTTCAGGCCCTGGAAGATTCTTTGTTTCATTACAAGTGTTCAGGGGAATATACACCCGGCTTTGAAGGAGGAATCATCTGGAATGACCCTGATCTTGCAATCGAGTGGGCACTTGTAAATCCTGTTATTTCGGATAAAGATTCCAGACTGCCTGCTTTCAGGGAATTGATTAACAAGGGTTTATTGCCTGAAAAAACTTAACTCCAGGCTATGTTTCATTTCTTCAGAAGAAAAAAAGCAGAACCTGTCTTCGACTGGCCGGTTGACATGCATTCCCACCTTGTTCCGGGTGTGGATGACGGCTGCAGAACTGTTGAAGAGTCACTTTCGATTTTAAGATATATGAGGGAGATGGGAGTGAAAAAATGGATCACAACACCGCATATATTTTATGAATACTACCGGAATGATCCATCAACCATTGAGGCAGGATATCTGGAACTGAAGAAACATCTGGCCGAAGTAAATGAGGATTTTGAGATCACATTTGCTGCCGAATATTATTTTGATGAACATCTGGTCAGAATGATTTCTGAAAAGCCATTGCTGACATTTGGTAACCAGTATCTTTTGGTTGAAACTAATATGTTGTCCGAGCCACATGGGCTTAATGAATTTATATTTCAAGCTGGATTAAAAGGCTATACCATCATTCTTGCGCACCCGGAACGCTACAGTTATATGCTGGGAAATTTTAAACGACTTGAAGAGCTTAAGGACAGGGGCGTGATGCTTCAGGTTAATATGTTGTCTTATTCCGGTTTTTATTCAATTCCATCTATGAAGATGGTAAGGGAAATGACAGATCTTGGGCTAATTGATTTTATAGGGTCTGATTGCCATAACCTCCAGCAGGCCACCATGATCAGGGAAGCTTCAAAAGATAAATATTTCAGAAAAACACTGGCATTAAAACTGGTCAATTATTCGCTTTGAAAAAGATTCTGATTACCGGAGCAACCGGATTTCTTGGAAATTATCTTCTGGAGGCTTTTTCAGGACCTGAATTCAACGTAACGGCTTTGTGCAGGAGCACTCCTCCTTCTGGAATGCAGAAAAAGGGAGTCACTTATGTAGAGGGTGATATAGAGGATCCCTCTGCCATGACAGGTGTATTTAATAATATCGATATTGTAATTCACGCAGCCGCCCTTGTTTCAATAAAGCCTGAGGACAATCAGCGCATGTACGCTGTCAATGTACTGGGAACCCGAAATGTGGTAAATGCAGCACTGGAGTCGGGTGTTAAACGTTTGATTCATATAAGTTCGGTTGCTGCAATAGGCGGGGGGCGGAGTAACAGTAAAATTCTGAATGAGTCAGCAGTGTGGTCCGGACCTTCTGAAGGTTATGGGTTCACTAAATATCATGCAGAGCTGGAAATATTCAGAGCAGCTGCCGAGGGTACAGAAATTGATATAATAAATCCGTCCGTTATTGTGGCACCTGCAGGTCAAAACCGTAGTTCGGGGTTGCTACTGAAACTTGCAAGAAGCCGATTTTCATTTGTTCCCGAGGGAATAGTAAATATTATTGATGCACGGGATGTTTCAGATTTCATTCTTGAAATGACCGGCAGGTCAGCATCAGGACAGCGATATATATTAAATGGTTTTACACTGACCTGGAATGATTTTTTTCGGGAAGTTTCACAGAGAACAGGTAAATCTGTCAAGCACCTTACCATTCCGACGCCTTTGGCGCTGGGATTTACAGCCATTCAGGAGTTTATTTTTTTTATTTTGATGCGTCCTCCTGTACTTACCCGGGTGGCAGTAAAAATGGCGACCTCCGGAAACCGTTACAGTACTGAGAAATTAACCTCTGAAACAGGATTCTGTTTCCGGAGGGCTGAAAATACGCTTGACTGGATCTGTGGTAATCCACCTGTTTCCGGGCACGTTTAGGCTTACATTAAGGATTTTTAACGAGATTAAAAAGTTGCTTTAAATCAATTGTTGATGCAATTTTACTGCTTAGTAGCAGGTTAAGAATTTATCTAAACACTCAGTAACTGCCTCATGCCAAAAAGGTTCAGAAAAAGGGAGGAGGAAGAGGATTTGATCAAAAAGTTTGAAGCTGCCCTGCGTAAAAAGACATCTGAATTCTTTAATCTGGAGGGTTTTGAGTCCATTATTGAATATTACCTTCTGCTGAATAAAAACAAAAAAGCATTAGCTGCCGTAGAGATGGCGTCAGCTCAGTATCCATTTTCTTCTGAGCTGGTTACCCTTAAAGCACAGATTTTCTCCAATCTTGAAAGGTTCGGAGAAGCAGAAGAATTGCTGAAGCAACTCCTGCTATTGAATCCGAATGACACTGACGCCCTGCTCAATATTGGCTCTGTCTATAACATGCAAAAAAAACATCAAGAGGCACTTGAATTGTATCAGGAAGCGCTTGATCGGTCTGAAGATTTGAAGGACGAAATTCATTTTAACATTGGGCTGACGTATCAGTCACAGGAACTTTTTGAAAAGGCCATCGATCATTATAAGCAGGCCATTGATATTAACCTGAATCATGAAGGAGCGCTTTATGAATTGGCTTTTTGTCTGGATCAGGTAGGCCAGCTGGAAAGCAGTCTTTCCTACTACAAAAAATTTATAGACGAAGATCCATATTCATCGGCTGCATGGTATAACCTGGGTGTTATCTGTAATAAGCTTGAACGTTTTGAAGAGGCTATTGATGCCTACGGATATGCAGTTGCCATCGATGACCAGTTCAGTTCTGCACACTTTAATATGGGTAATGCCTGTATGAGCGCAGCTCATTATGAGAAAGCCCTTGAATGTTTTAAGCAAACTCTTGACCTTGAAGGTCCAAGCTCTGAAGTGTATTGCGGCTTTGGAATGGTTTATGAAAGTCTGGGCGAGTATGAACTTGGATTAAAATATTTTCAGAAAGCTACCAAGCTCGATCAGACTTGTGATGAAGCATGGTTTGGTGCAGGGATGTGTCTTGAAAAGAAAGAGCAATGGCCTCAGGCGCTTCATTTTTTCAGTAAGGCGGTAAAAATTGATTTTAACAATCCGGAATACTGGAAAGCGGTTGCGCGGATGGATTTCAAGGTGGGAAATGTTGTTTCTGCCCTGGGGGCATATGAAGAGGCCAGTCAGCTTGACCCTTCAGATTCAGAAATCTGGACTGAATGGGCATTTATTTATCAGGATCAGGGTGAATTTGGGAGAGCGGCTTCCATTCTGACTGATGGTCTTGCTGAAAACCCTGAAGATGCTGAATTAATGTATCGTGTTGCAGCCAATCTGATGCTTGAAGGCAGGATGGCCAATGCTTTTAAATTTCTTGAACAGGCATTGATTGTGAATTATGAGGCACATACTTTAATGCTTGAATACTTCCCAAATGCTGATATGCAAAGGACTATTCTTAAACTGATTTCCCGGTTTAGAGACGAATAATTTTACTGACAAACTTCAGAACTATGAACTACACTTTAAACAACCTGCCGGAAAGAACTGTAAAACCAAGACAGATAGGCTATACCATGGCCATGGATAAAGGAATGAGTATTCGGGAAACAGAAGATTTCCTGAGCATTTGCTCCGACCATGTGGACATCGTTAAGCTTGGCTGGGCAACTTCCTATGTCACTCCAAATCTTTCTGACAAAATCAAGGTTTTTCAAAACGCGGGGATACCATGTTATTTCGGGGGAACATTGTTTGAAGCTTTTATTATCCGTAATCAGTTTGAAGATTATTTGCGTGTGCTGGAAAAATATAAACTTTCACATGCAGAGGTTTCAGACGGATCAATTGATCTGGATCACAATCTTAAGTGTGAATACATTTCAAAGCTTTCTAAATACGTTACAGTGTTGTCTGAGGTAGGTTCCAAGGATGCAGATAAAATTATTCCACCTTATAAATGGATTGAATTGATGCAGAAGGAGCTTGATGCAGGTTCCTGGAAGGTAATTGGAGAGGCCCGTGAGGGTGGCAATGTCGGACTCTTCAGATCAACAGGAGAGGTGCGCTCTGGACTCGTTCAGGAAATACTTACCAAAATTCCTTTTGAAAAAATAATTTGGGAGGCTCCGCAGAAGGCACAGCAGGTCTGGTTTATAAAATTACTGGGTGCAAATGTAAACCTTGGAAACATTGCGCCACATGAAGTAATCCCGCTGGAGACAATCCGTCTTGGCCTCAGAGGTGATACATTTCTTCATTTTCTTGGACTAACAAGAAAAAAAGATGATGATGCGCCTGCATTTACTGCTGATTAGTTTCAAGTGAGAGGATTTAAAAGTTACTTTTTACTCTACCTCAAAGGTCTCGCCATGGGGACTGCTGATGTGGTTCCCGGTGTTTCCGGAGGCACCATTGCTTTTATAACGGCTATTTATGATGAGCTGGTTAATTCGATCCGTGCTGTAAATTTATCTTTGTTTAAGGTTTTAATCTCAGGGAATTTTTCAACTTTCTGGAAGCAGCTGAATGGTAGTTTTTTGCTTGCAGTCTTTTCCGGAATTGCAACCAGTCTGATTACACTGGCCAGTCTGATGTCCTGGCTTCTTTCGCATTACCCCATTCAGGTCTGGTCGTTCTTCTTTGGATTAATTCTTATTTCTGCTCCCATGATTTTCAGGGAGGTTTATTCCTGGACGGTTGCTGTTATGGTATCCCTTTTCAGTGGTATTGCGGTAGCTTATGTCATCACAGTGTTATCGCCGGCTGAAACCCCTGAATCATTGTGGTTTATATTTGTATGCGGTGCCCTGGCCATTTGCGCCATGATCCTTCCTGGTATATCCGGGGCATTTATTTTATTGCTGATTGGAAAGTATCAGTTTATGATTAACGCATTGACCTCATTCAACCTGCCTGTGATCCTTATTTTTGTTGCAGGTTGTGCCGTTGGCTTAATTAGTTTTTCTCATGCATTAAATTGGATGCTTACAAAACACAGAGGCATAACCCTTGCACTGCTTGCAGGTTTTATGCTTGGATCACTGAATAAAGTTTGGCCCTGGAAAGAGGTAACTGAGTGGAGACTGAACCATTCAGGGGAAAAAGTTGCAGCCTTCGACAGAAGCATCCTCCCCTGGAATTACGCTGAACTCACAGGAGATCAGCCACTGATGATACAGGCATTTCTATTTTGTCTTGCAGGTATTCTTTGTGTAGTGCTATTGGAAAAAGGCGCTGTAATCATGAAGCGCCGTTTGAATTAAATAAATCCTTTATGAAGAAAAAATTTGGTTTAATTGGAAGGGCGGTTAGTCATTCGTACTCCAAAGCATACTTTGATGAAAAATTTTTTAGAGAAAAACTAAGGGATTACCATTATGAATTGTATCAGCTGGCTGATATATCAGGGATTAAAACCTTACTTTCAGGTGATCCGGAAATTTGCGGATTAAATGTGACCATTCCATATAAGGAGCAGGTTCTTGAATTCCTTGATGAGATCGATGCTGAAGCTGCGCGGATAGGAGCAGTCAATGTAATACAGATAAAGGATGGAAAACTGAAGGGCTTTAACACAGACAGTGCTGCATTTTATGAATCACTTCAACACTGGTTACCACAGTTAAGTGATCAGAAAGCATTGATTCTAGGCACAGGTGGATCAGGGAAGGCTGTTCAGGAGGCGCTGACTAAGTTATCTATTCCCTACCTGAATGTTTCCAGGGACAGCAAGCTTGCACCTTTAACCTATGCAATGTTGAAGGTAACGGATGATATTCTGGATGCACATAAACTTATCATCAATACCACGCCACTTGGTATGTCTCCTGATACTGCCTTATTTCCGGACATACCTTATGAAAAGCTAGACAGCAGTCATATGGTTTATGATCTGATTTACAATCCTGCACGGACTCAATTTTTACAAAAGGCGGGGATGCGTGGTTGCTCTATTAAAAATGGCCTTGAGATGCTTCACCTCCAGGCTGAAAAATCATGGCAGATCTGGAACTCCTGATCAGAGTTTATTTCATTATTCAAGACCAATCATCATAAATGACCCCCAGTAAATCGGATCCGGGTATTCTTTTCGGATGTCCCTTTTAGCCTCTATGAAACTTTTGCGCATGTTTGCTGTCGACAACCATCTCTCATAAAAATTAAGGATTAGTTTTTGGGTCGCCTCGTCATCCACTTTAAAAATACTCATGATCAGCATTTTGGCTCCTGCCACAAGAAATGCTCTTTGTAACCCATAGACACCTTCTCCCTGTGAAATTTCTCCAAGTCCGGTTTCACATGCACTGAGTACGACCAGATCTGTTCTGTCAAGATTCAGGCTCATTGCTTCATATGCTGTTAAAACTCCGTTGTCAATATTGTAATTGAAATTTGTTTTCATCAGAATGTCACCTGCGCCGCTGAGCAGAAGCCCTGACTTAAGCAGCGGGTTGTCTGCAATTTGACTTTCGGATGTGGTCATTTCTTCTTCAAGATTTTGCTGGGAAGCAGGTGAATAAAAACCGTGGGTGGCAATATGGAAAATTTTAGGGTTGTCAAGTTCCTTAACTTTTTCTTCAGTTGCCTGGTTCTCGGTGAATTCATCTGTTTTCCATCCTTTGGCTGTTAAAAGCATTTTAAGTTCTGCAATTTCCCGTTCTGTACCAGGCAGATCCGGAATCTGCTTCTCTTTTACATTGGAAGCATAGAAAACGGGATTGCCAAACATGGTTGCCGAATTTGCCTGAGCAATTGACTTCCCTGTTACTTTTCTGATGTATAGGTCCTTCGTGTTGTTAACCAGTACGATGCTGAACTTGTCTATAATGTAACTGTTATCCCGTCCCGGCAGTGGAATGGCTTCAAGATTTATCTGATTATAAACACCATCAGCGCTGAGGTAAATGGTTGAGTAGTTTACCCCCAGTTCCTTTTCCACTGGCTGCCAAAAAGCATCATAGGAATAGATATCCTGATCCCTGAGCTGCATGACATTCCGGTAATACCTGAAATATCTCCCTTCCATATGATTTCCATTACCGAAATGGATTACTTTGGGCCTGGATTTGTCTGCAGTCACATACAGACCTACATACACAATTGAATCTGTAAAAGTATGATTGAAATGTCTGTATCTTAAAATTTCCAGCGCTACTTCATTTTTTGAAAGTGATGCCTGAACATTTTCATAGGTCACTTTTTTGTTCTCAAAATTCTTACCGAATAATTCTGATTTCTCACTTAGTTCTTTTTCCAGGCGTTCCACTTCGTTGCCCAGAATACTAGGGTCAATCTCATTTTCTGCAAGTTGGGAAGGGCTCATACTTAGTGCCTGTGTGAGTAATTCTTTCTTCTGAATCCACAGGTTATAAGAATTTTTCAACTCTGTATTCGAACTGTTCAGGATCCTTTCCCTGATTTTAATTGATGAACTCAGGAGCAATGCTTTGGTCAGCAGCTGGTTGTTATATACGCGACCACTCAGGTCTTTGAAATCTTCAAGTTGACTAAACGCCAGTGTGTTGAAAAATTCAAAATCGGATCGGATGGTGTTCCAGTATTTTGCTTTTTCTCTTTCGCTCAGTGCCGGAAAAAACTGTTTGATGTAGTTCTCGTAATTTAAGAGTGCCTCTTCAATATTCTTTTTTGATTTCTTGTAGTCGCCTGTCATGAAATAGACTCTGCTCAGTTTTGAAAGAATTTTTACGTATTCAGGATGGGTTTTGCTGAAATTGGATTCATAAATCGCCTTTCCTTTGTTATAAAATTCTTCCGATCTCTGATAGTGACGGCTGTGATAATACACGTCGCCGGTAAGCGAATAGATAGCAGCGGCTTTTATATTATTTTTAGATCCTGTCTTTTTGCTCCAGATGTTCTCAGCCTCCGTAAGTACTGCCAGGGCCTGGGGATATTGTTTCATTGCAATGGAAACAACCGCTACATCTCTTAAAACATCCGCAAAGGGGGGAGTATCAGGTCCTAGTTGCCCGGCAATGATACCTCTTGCTTCAGCAAGTGTCTTCATAATTTGTTTTGGATCGTCCCCACGTTCTTTACGGATTAGACTTAACATGGAAAGTGATTTGGCAACTTCAAGATGATTTTTGCCAAATTGGCTTTCCTGACTCTGAATGGCTTTAAGAATGTATTGCTCAGCACGTTCATAGTCACCCAGGGTGAAGTACAGTTCTGAGAGCAGTTTTTGCACCAGAGATGATTTTGTTGACTTTTCTCCATAGACATCGAGGGCAATTTTATAGGCTCGCTGGGCAATTTTATCAGCATCTGTGTAATCGCCCCGGGCCAGCAGCAGCTGGGATTTATTCACAAGAGGTTCAATGAGTCTGCTGGTGGCCACGCCGAATAATCTTTCATATTCACTAATAAGACTTTCAAGTAATTCCGAGGTCTGACTATATCTGCCGAGTTGAATGTACAGGCCTGACAAGTCTCGGGCAGCACCAAGTTCATCAAAGTCCAGCCCTTCACCTTTTGTTTTCCGGATGATATTTGCAGCCTGGTCCAGATTTGTTTCTGCTTCAGAAAAAAGTCCCTTAAGTCCAAGGAGTTTTGCTTTTATTTCCAAATTGTTGACGTATGCAACTTTCCATTGAAGTTCCTTCCTGTATTTATCAAGTATTGAATATGCACGGTCAAGATCTTTTTCAGCCTGTTCATATTGACCAAGTTTAATCCGTAGGTTGCCGATGAGATTTAATTCCAGACCATAGGCCGGGTCATCATTTGAAAATTTATTCCGTGCCAGTTTTCCGGCAAGCTCCATGGTTTCGGAAGCCTTGCTATACTTATCATTGATTTCGTATAAATTTCCAAGGTGATTTAAAATTTCAAGGTGATCTTTTTGCCATGCGCCTATTTCATTCTTCACAACAGAGTCATAGCTGATTTCATAAATTTTTTGTGCCTCGTTCAGCTTATTGGTATAATCCATTAGGTAGTTTGCATACCGCAGGTTCATCAGATGAGATTCAGGGGCAGACTTGCCAAGAAGATTTCTGTTGATTTCCACAGCTTTGGCCATATAGCTCTCTGCGCCACGGTAATTCTTCTGTCTTATGGCAAGGTCAAACAGAAATAAATTTATTTCAGCAGATAATTTATGGTTACGGGGTAGGTTTGTATTGTTGGCCATAAGGACAACAGCCTCGGAAAAGAGGTTTGAAGCATTGTCTTTTGCAACTTTTGCATTGTATTCAATCGCTTTTCTGCTTACATGGTGCAGACTTGTTTTCGGGAAGTTATCATTCAGAATTTTCTCATATTGATTGGCTACGTTTAAATGCTTACTCCTGTTATTCTGCAGTAATAAGTGGCGCAGAAATTCCTGATGGGCTTCTAGGGACAGGATATGGGTGTTTTTTTTTGTCTGCAAAATGTTGTTGAGTGCCTGTTCATAGCCTGCATGTTTTGGAAAATCCTGGTCTGCTCTTAAACCATTTTCAACGAGCAGGTTGGAAAATAAGATTTGATTTTTTACATACTCTGGACTCCCTGTACCAAGGTTTCTGGCAATCCAGGTTCCTGCAGAAACAAAGGCGGAGTCAGCACTTTTCTGATCTCCCCGGTTCCGGTAAGCATTCGCAATTGCCGTAGACCAGCGTGCATAATCCCCGAATCTTCTTTGAATTTCAATGTCATCAAGTTTTCTGGTCTTTGGTTGACCTCGTTCATCGATGTAACCTTCCTGCCTTTGTGTCCTGCCTGTGTAGAAAGTTGCATTGCCATACAAAAGTTTCAGACCTTCATGATAAAAACCCTGTCCCGTCATACATTCAGCAAGATTAAGATCGATCCGTGCTTTCAGATCATCTTTTAAAGTACCGGATGCATTTAAAATGCGTGTGGCAGTTTCAAGAAGCATTCTGCTCTTCAAATAGGCACCGAATTGATTATACATTTCGCCAACTTCAATAAGCACAAGTGCATGAGGCTGACTTGTTTCTGAATTCGCTGACACAGAATAACGTATAGCCTGCAGTGCATTTGCTTCAAAATCACTGGACATTCCGTTTGCAAGGGCAATCCTTGATTTAAACAACATCACCTGAATGGTATACCTGTTATCTTTACCAAACTTTTTATCAGCCTTTGATTTGAACTTGTCAAGCAGCTCTCCGGCAGCTTTGTAGTCTCCTGCGGTAAATGCATCTTCAGCCTTTTTCAGCGCTTTGTCATACTTGGTTTGTGCCACAACGCCTATTACGGAAATGATCAGCATGCTGATCAGGATGACTATCCTCTTCATAAAAAAATAATTGTGTGAATTGTAAAGTTACGGAATTGGCCAATAAAATTTATGGCCGATTGCTCCGGCAATGAGTTTCAATATCCGGAGGCTTTGTCGTCCCCCCTGGGATCAGCACCGCCTTCAAGTTTTCCGTCTTTCAGTATTCTGATTGCATCTACGGCTCCGTAACGGCCCCGGGATTTTAAAATATGGCCAATCTTTAAAATTTTCAGACTGTCTGTGGACTTGAATGCACCAAGTTCATGAAAAACTATATCAGGTACCCACTGACTGTGAAAACGTGGTGCTGAAACCGCTTCCTGCATGGTCATGCCATGATCCACAACATTCAGAATGGTTTGAAAAACAGAGGTGATGATGGTTGTTCCACCGGGTGTGCCAACTACCATACTAAGCTTTCCATCCTTTTCAAGAATTGTAGGGGTCATGGAGGAGAGCATTCTTTTCCCGGGTTCAATTTTGTTCGCTTCGCCTCCGATTGCACCATAAAGATTTGGTGCTCCCGGCTTTACACTGAAATCATCCATTTCATTATTAAGCAAATATCCGGCACCTGAAACGACAACCCTGGAACCATATCCGCCATTTAAGGTAGTGGTAACTGCTACTGCGTTGCCTTGTGCATCCACTACAGAAAGATGTGTGGTTTCCTCCGGTTCAGAGTTTAATTTACCTTCCTTAATGTGTTCACTGGGCGTGGACTTATTTTCATCAAAGTCGGACATTCTTGCCTTGACGTAATTTTTACTGATGAGCTGCTTTACCGGAATTTCTCTGAAATCAGGATCGCCAAGCCAGTAAGCCCGGTCTGCATAAGCTCTGCGTTGTGCCTCAACCATCAGGTGAACTGTTTTCGCATCATTAAATCCCCATCTTGACAAGGGATAGGGTTCAACCGCATGCAGCATCTGAAAAAGTAATATTCCGCCACTCGACGGTGGTGGCATCGATATTACTTTAAATTCACGGTAATTTGTTTCTACAGGTTTTCTCCATACGGCTGTATAATTTGAGAGGTCTTCGATTGATATAATCCCGCCACCGCGCTTCATTTCCTCAATAAGCAGGGATGCAATTTTCCCGGAATAAAATCCATCTCTTCCAGTGTCCCGTATCCTTTCAAGTGTGTAAGATAAATCCCGGTGTATGATGGTGTCGCCGGCTTTCCAGTTGCCCATCAGGTGCTCAGGCAGAATCGTGTTGTATGTCCTTAAATCTTCTTGAATAGAATTAAGTCCGTATGCTTCCCGTTCTGTTAATGCAAATCCATTTGCGGCCAGTTCAATCGCCGGCTGTACAAGTTCATGCCATGGCAGTTTACCATATTTATGATGAGCTTCTGCAAGCCCAGCAACCGTTCCCGGCACCCCGGAAGCAAGGTGTCCTTTAAGGCTTTTATTTGCGATCGGTTCTCCTGTTTCACCAAGGTACATTTCAGAATATGCTGCCACAGGGGCTTTTTCCCTGTAGTCAAGTGCATCTGTAAATCCATCTGAAAACCTAGCCAGCATAAACCCTCCGCCTCCAAGGTTACCCGCCCCGGGATAAACCACCGCAAGTGCAAACTGTGTTGCAATGGCAGCATCAACTGCATTTCCTCCCTTTTTTAAAATGTTACTGCCAACCTCAGATGCAAGCGGGTGTGCCGAAACCACCATGGCGGAGTTGCTGACAAAACCGGTTGTTCTTTCTGGCCTTTTATTTTATGCGCATCCAAATAATATTAAGAGAGCCAGACCTGCTATAATTTTTCCCGATTGCATAATTTTTTAATCTGATTTAAATAAAACGATTTATCAGGTTTTCGATGTATTCCTGTTTACCACTGATAATTTCCGGCTCACCGGAAGCAGCAGCAAGATTTCTTAAATCCTCAAGCGATAGTCTGCCGGATTCAAATTCACTGCCTTTTCCACTATCAAAAGATGCATAGCGTTCCTTTCTTATCTTATTGTAGGTTCCTTGGCTTATAATTTTTTCAGCGATAATAAGCGCGCGGGCAAAGCAATCCATCCCTCCGATATGTGCATAAAATAAATCGGCCTGATCTGTTGAATTCCTTCTGATTTTGGCGTCAAAATTTATTCCGCCTCCCTGAAACCCACCGGCCTCCAGAATGACCAGCATGGCCTCTGTGAGCTCGTTAATGTTGTTGGGGAATTGGTCGGTATCCCAGCCATTTTGATAATCCCCTCTGTTTGCATCAATGGATCCAAGAAGGCCTGCGTCTGCTGCTGCCTGTAGTTCATGTGTAAATGTATGTCCGGCAAGCGTGGCGTGATTTACTTCAATGTTGAGCTTAAAATCATCAAGCAGATTGTATTGTCTCAGAAATCCGATAACAGTTTCTGCATCATAGTCGTACTGATGCTTAGTCGGTTCGCAGGGCTTGGGCTCAATAAAAAATGTTCCTTTGAAACCTTGTTTTCTGGCATAGTCGCGTGCCATCGTAAGAAACCTTGCCAGATGTTCCTTTTCACGTTTCATGTTGGTGTTGAGAAGACTCATATAACCTTCCCGTCCCCCCCAGAAAACATAATTTTCTCCACCAAGCCGTATGGTTGCGTCCAGTGCAGTTTTTACCTGGGCACCAGCCTGGGCAACCACATTAAAATCTGGATTTGTGGAGGCACCATTCATATATTTTCTGTGGCTGAATAAGTTGGCCGTTCCCCACAGCAATCTGATGCCGGAGGATTGCATATGCCCGGAAGCATGTGCTGTCAGTGCCTCAACCCGACGCTCATTTTCTGAAACACTTTCTGAATGATCAACAAGGTCAACATCATGAAAACAGAAATACGGAAGCGCCATTTTTGACATAAACTCAAAGGCGGCATCCATTTTTTCTTTTGCACGATCAACAGGATCCGCCTTCCTGTTCCAAAGAAAGTCGTGGGTGGGACCACCAAACGGATCGGAACCGTTTCCGCAGAAGCTGTGCCAATAGGCGCATGCAAACCTCAGGTGTTCTTTCATGGTTTTTCCTGCGACAACTTTTTTTTCATCATACCATCTGAAAGCCAGCGGATTGTCCGTTTGCGAGCCCTCAAATTTTATTGGCTGGATTCCGGAAAAGTAGTTTTGTGACATTGTTATTTTTTTATGCGAATATCTCTCAAACCGGTCAATAATCGCAGGATTGTTTTTCCGGTGGGTCTCCGCGTTTTTGTTCGGTTCGAGGCCCAATGAAAAAATGTTCAAACATCCTTTTTCATCTATTAAATCAACCATTTTGTACAAAAAATAGCACTGATAATCAGTCTGGAAACCTTGGAAACTTTTTTTTGTTTAAAGTTTCCTTAGTTTTGCGGCCTGTAAAGATGGAAGATATTCAATCGCGTATTTTGTTGAAAGCCAACGAGTTATTCATGAGGTATGGCTTCAGGAGCGTGAGCATGGATGACATTGCAAGGGAAATGGGCGTTTCTAAGAAGACAATTTATCAGTATTACCCTGAAAAGGAGGAGCTGGTGCGTGCAATTTTCAGGCAACATCAGCAGCAATGGCTGAAGAACTCAGAAAGAATTAAGGCCACCTCAACGAATGCCATTGAGGAAATTCTATTTTACACAGACCTTGTTCGTCAGCAGGTTTCTACCATAAATCCCAGTCTGCTTTTTGACCTATATAAGTACCACCGTTCCGTCTGGGATGAATGGTCTCAATACAAAGCAAACATTGCCCGAAAAAGTGTTATTGATACCCTCGAAAGAGGAATAAGGGAAGGATATTTCAGAGCTGACCTTGATCCGGTGATTATTGCGGTTATGCGGATGGAGCAGATTGAAATGGCTTTTAATGATCAGTTGTTCCCTTCCGCAGGATTCTCTGTAAAGAAAGTGCATGCTCAGCTGTTTGATCATTTTATTTCCGGCTTACTGACAGAAAAAGGAAGGGTACTATATCAAAGCATGAATCATATTTTAAAATCAGAATAACAATGTTCATCAGGTGTTTGATTATTGCGGGTCTTCTATTTGCAGGATCTGCTTCAAGGGCTCAGAATTCACAAATGAATCTTTCTCAGTGCCTTGAGTATGCAAAAAGTAATGCTATTAATGTACAGATCTCCAGGCTTGACGAGGAAATTGCATCAGCAAAAGTCAAAGAAACAGCAGGTCTTGGTTTGCCTCAGATAAGTGGCAGTGTTTCTCTTGTAAACAATACCAGGCTCAGGAGATTTTTCACTAGTTATTCAGAAGATAGCTTCTTTTTTGGCGGACAATCAGTTCCCGGTTTAACGGAGGGTGATGTGGTTTCGGCCCAAAACTTCTTTCAGCTCAAAAGCAGCGGGGATGCTGGCCTTAGTATAAGTCAGCTGATCTTTAACGGTTCATATATTGTTGGCTTACAGGCATCAAAGGCATATAAAGATCTGTCCGTCAGAAATACAGATCAGAAAATAAGTGATGTCGTTGAACAGGTTACAAGGGCTTATTACCTGGTATTGGTAAACCGGGCTCGGGTAGACCTTTTTGATCAAAACATTTCGCGCATTGATACTTTATTAAGAAACACCACTGCGCTTCAAAAACAGGGATTTGCAGAATCTATTGATGTAGATCGTCTTAAAGTGGCGCTGAATAACCTGAAAACTGAGCGTGAGAAGTTTCTGAACCTCCTTGATTTAAGTGTTGAACTTCTGAAGTTTCAGATGAATTATCCAATGGACCGTGAACTTGAAGTAAATGGGCGGATACAGGATATGAAGGCTGAAGCTGTTCTTAGTGATTATAATTTTGAGTGGAATTATGAGAGCCGTCCTGAATACAGGGTTCTGGCAGGAAATAAAAAACTCCAGCAGTTAAGTCTCAGGAATAACTATGCAATGGCTTTTCCCTCCATTGTTGCCAT
>JBMTCO010000013.1:0-33399 GCA_049430945.1 Cyclobacteriaceae bacterium | reverse complement strand
GAAAATCACCTTTGACTTTTAGCAGAAAGGGTTCTGAAATAGACGGAATTTTTTTGCCTCTGTAACCCAAAACCTTGGGGCGGGTGCCGTATTTTTGCGGGATTTGTCTATACCCTAAACACCATGCCAAGAGATAAAAGCATCCGTTCAGTCCTTATTATCGGAAGCGGTCCAATTATTATAGGCCAGGCCTGTGAATTTGATTACTCCGGCTCGCAGGCTGCAAGATCGCTCAGAGAAGAAGGAATTGAGGTGGTCCTGATTAATTCCAATCCGGCCACAATCATGACGGATAAGGTTACTGCAGACCATGTGTACCTGAAGCCTCTTGAAAAAAAATATATCCGCGAGATTCTTGAGAAACATCATATTGACGCTGTGCTGCCTACAATGGGCGGTCAGACAGCGCTGAACCTCTGTATTGACTGTGACAAGGCCGGTATCTGGGAACATTATGGTGTCCGAATTATTGGTGTTGACATCAAAGCCATTGAGACAACCGAAGATCGTGAGAAGTTTCGGCTCAAAATGATGGAACTGAATGTGGGGGTTTGTAAAGGAGCCACAGCCACCTCATTTCTGGAAGGAAAAGAGATTGCACAGGAAATAGGTTTTCCGCTGGTTATCCGTCCTTCTTTTACCCTCGGCGGAACGGGCGGAGGCTTTGTGGAAAATCCTAAAGACTTTGACGAGGCACTCAACCGCGGTTTGCATGCCTCGCCCATTCATGAGGTGCTGGTTGAGCAGAGCATCATGGGCTGGAAGGAATATGAACTTGAATTACTTCGCGACAGTCTTGGCAATGTGATCATCATTTGTTCCATTGAGAACTTTGATCCGATGGGGATCCATACAGGAGACTCCATTACAGTTGCTCCGGCGATGACGCTTCCGGATACGGTTTATCAGCACATGAGAGACCTGGCCATTAAAATGATGAATGGCATCGGAAAGTTTGCAGGAGGCTGTAATGTTCAGTTTGCCGTAAACCCCGATAACGACGACATCATCGGTATTGAAATTAATCCGCGCGTTTCCAGATCTTCTGCACTGGCCTCCAAGGCAACAGGATATCCTATCGCGAAAATTGCAGCAAAACTTGCGATCGGTTATAACCTGGATGAACTTCAGAATGCCATCACCGGCACAACCACTGCTTACTTTGAGCCTGCACTCGATTATGTAATCGTAAAAATTCCGCGCTGGAATTTTGATAAGTTTCCAGGTGCCGACCGCAGACTTGGTCTGCAGATGAAATCAGTTGGCGAAGCTATGGGCATCGGCCGAAATTTTCAGGAGGCCCTTCAAAAAGCTTGTCAGAGTCTCGAAATCCGTAGAAACGGACTTGGCGCCGACGGAAAGGAACTGACAAAACAGGAAGAAATTCTTACCAGTCTTGCGAAGCCAAGCTGGAACAGACTCTTCCATGTGTATGATGCCATGAAACTTGGTATTTCCATGAAGACCATTCAGTCACTTACAAGGATCGATAAATGGTTTCTTGAACAGATTGAAGAACTGGTGGAGCTTGAAAAGGAGATGGGGAAATATGAACTTCAGACACTTCCTGAGAATTTACTGAGGACCGCAAAAGAAAAGGGTTACGCAGACCGCCAGATCGCGCATATTCTTGATTGCCTGGAAAGTGAAGTTCATACCCGCAGAAGAGATTTGGGTATCAACCGCGTATTTAAACTTGTTGACACATGTGCTGCTGAATTCGCAGCCAGAACACCCTACTACTATTCAACCTTTGATAAAGAAAATGAGTCGGTGGTCAGTGACCGGAAAAAAGTGATCGTGCTTGGCTCCGGACCAAACCGCATCGGGCAGGGAATTGAGTTTGATTACAGCTGTGTGCACGGTGTACTCGCTGCAAAAGAATGCGGTTATGAGACGATCATGATTAACTGTAATCCGGAAACTGTTTCAACAGATTTTGACATCGCTGACAAACTGTATTTTGAGCCTGTATTCTGGGAACATCTGTGGGACATCATACAGCATGAAAAACCGGAAGGTGTTATCGTTCAGCTCGGCGGACAAACTGCTTTGAAGCTAGCGGAAAAGCTCCACAAGTACGGAGTAAAAATCATGGGCACCTCTTTTGAAGCCCTCGACCTTGCTGAAGACCGTGGAAGTTTTTCAAGCCTTCTTAAAGAAAACGGGATTCCATATCCTGAATTCGGGGTAGCAAGAAATGCCGATGAAGCGCTTGAGATTTCAAAATCGCTCGGCTTTCCCCTACTGGTTCGTCCCTCCTACGTTCTCGGTGGACAGAGCATGAAAATTGTAATCAATGATAAAGAACTGGAGAACCACATCATTGATATCTGGAAACACCTTCCTGACAATAAGGTTCTGCTCGATCATTTTCTTGATGGCGCCACGGAGGCAGAAGCAGATGCAATCTGTGATGGCGAAGATGTGTACATAATCGGAATCATGCAGCACATTGAGCCTGCCGGAATTCATTCCGGTGATTCCTACGCCGTGCTGCCACCTTATAACCTCGGTGATTTTGTAATCAAGCAGATTGAAAATTATACCCGACAGATTGCTGTCGCATTGAAAACTGTCGGACTGATCAACATTCAGTTCGCAGTGAAAGATGATAAGGTCTATATCATTGAAGCCAATCCGCGTGCGAGCCGGACTGTTCCGTTTATCTGCAAGGCCTATGACGAGCCCTATGTAAATTATGCCACTAAGGTCATGCTCGGAGAAAAGAAAGTCAAAGACTTCAATTTCAGTCCGAAGAAAAAAGGTTACGCCATTAAAGTTCCGGTTTTCTCTTACAGCAAGTTCCCGGAAGTGAACAAACAGCTTGGACCGGAAATGAAGAGTACCGGAGAAGCAATTTATTTCATTGACGACCTGATGGACGATTATTTTATGAAGATTTACTCAGAGCGTAATTTATATCTGAGCCGGTAACCATCAGAGCAGTACCATGAAATAATTATATGTCTGAAGCCGCAGATACTCCACTTGATCTGATCATCATTGGTGCCGGACCCATCGGTCTGGCCTGTGGAATTGAGGCGAAGAAAGCAGGACTGAATTATCTCATTATTGAAAAGGGATGCCTGGTTCATTCCCTTTTCCAATATCCGCTAAACATGACTTTTTTTTCAACTTCAGAGCGGCTGGAAATAGGGGGAGTGCCTTTCATTTCACATCAGCCCAAACCGGATCGCTTTGAGGCACTTGAATATTACAGAAGGGTTGCTGATTCATGGCAACTGAATGTGCACCTGTATGAGGAGGTGACCGGAGTAAAAAGAATTGATGGACAGTTTTCAGTTACCACAACAAAATCAGACTACACATCTTCAAATGTTATTCTCTCTCTCGGATTTTATGATGAGCCCTGGTGGCTGAATATTCCGGGAGAGGATCTTCCGAAGGTCCGGCATTATTACACGGAGCCTCATCCATATTTTCGTCAAAAACTGGTGGTTGTAGGTGCGGCGAACTCAGCCGTCGATGTGGCGCTGGAGACCTGGAGAAAAGGTGCAGAAGTTACTATGGTGATCCGGGAGCCCGGAATCAGAGATTCGGTCAAGTATTGGGTAAAGCCTGATATTGAAAACCGTATTGCTGAGGGTTCGGTTAAAGCATACTTTAATTCTAGCCTGAAAGCCATTCGGGAGAATGAAGTTGAAATAGAAACTCCTGATGGCATGGTCACAATAAAAAATGATTTCGTTCTGGCGATGACCGGCTACCAGCCACCTTTCAGGTTTATGAAACAGGCAGGTGTGACCTTTCAGGCCGACGAATATCACACACCGGTGTACAACGAAGTCACCATGGAAACGGAAGTAAAGGGGTTGTATCTGGCCGGGGTGGTTTGCGGAGGACTCAAGACCAACAAGTGGTTCATTGAGAATTCCCGCGACCACGCAGGTATGATCATCCGACATATAAAATCCAATTGAGTAGTTTTGCGGCGTGAAAGCCCGTCCCGTCAAAAAAGATAAAAAGGTAAACCTGATTACTCTTGGTTGTTCCAAAAACCAGGTTGACTCTGAAGTACTGTTAACCCAGCTGCGTGGGAACGGAATTGATGCCGTCCATGAGTCGTCTGCCGACGATGCTCAGGTGGTAGTCATCAATACCTGTGGGTTTATTGATAACGCAAAGCAGGAATCCATTGACACCATCCTGCGCTATGTGGACGCAAAAGCCGAAGGTCTGGTTGAAAAAGTGTATGTGACCGGCTGCTTGTCGCAGCGTTACAAAGATGATCTGGAAAAAGAAATTCCGGACGTGGACGGCTGGTTCGGCACAAGAGATCTGAGCCGGCTGCTGAAAGTATTTAAAGCCGATTATAAAAAGGAACTTGTCGGAGAACGCATCTTGACCAATCCCGGGCATTATGCCTATCTGAAAATCAGCGAGGGCTGTGACCGTCCGTGTTCCTTTTGTGCAATCCCGCTGATGCGCGGAAAACATATCTCAAGACCGGTGGAAGAGCTCGTTAAAGAGGCTGGCAACCTTGCTGCACAGGGGACAAAGGAGCTGTTGCTTATTGCTCAGGATTCTACTTACTACGGACTTGATCTGTATAAAAAAAGAAGTCTCGCGGATCTGATGCGCAGATTGTCGGATGTGGAAGGAATTGAATGGATACGGCTTCATTATGCATTTCCATCCGGCTTTCCGATGAATGTTCTGGATGTAATGAATGAGCGGCCCAACATCTGTAAATATCTGGACATTCCGCTACAGCACGGATCAACCAAAATGCTTCAGCTAATGCGTCGGGGAACGACACGCGAAAAAACCGAAGCATTGATTCAGGAAATCCGCAGTAAAGTCAATGGAATAGCCATTCGCACAACCTTTATTGCAGGTCACCCCGGTGAAACAGAAGATGATTTTCAGGAAATGATGGATTTCATCAAACGGTCAAAATTTGACCGTGCCGGTTGCTTCAGTTACTCCCATGAAGAGAACACGCATGCCTTCAGTATGAAAGATGATGTGCCTGAAGAGGTAAAACAAAATAGGATTGATGCACTGATGGGGCTTCAGGAATCTATTTCATATGAATTGAATCAGAAGAAAATAGGAATGACATTCAAGGTTCTTGTGGACCGTAAGGAAGGTGATCAGTACATTGGAAGAACTGAACATGATTCACCTGAGGTGGATAATGAGGTAATTATCAGCAGCGATAAGGAGTATTTACGCCAAGGTGATTTCATAGATGTGAAGATTACAGAAGCTTCAGAATTTGATCTGATGGGTGTTCCTGCCGAGGCCGGGAAATAACCCGGGAAGCCAAATCGGACAAATGGCTTTAATTTGCAGGTGCTTATCCGAATAAAACAGTTAAGAATCAGAAAACAATGAAAAAAGAGTTGGTGCCATTTGAAAAGACCGGTGCATTCAGCTCCTTTTTTATGGATTACATCCTGCAGAAGCCTGAGCTTAAGCCCTTCTATTCACGGTATCCTTCCATTGAAAATTTCAGAGATCAGATTGAAGAAAAGAGCAAGTCATTTTCCCGGGAATCGAGGAAATCGCTATGTCAGGTTCTTGAGAAACAGTATGCAGGAATTGAAAATGCGGAGCCGGTATTAAAAAATATTCAGGCCATCGGCAATGACAAAACCTTTACAATTGTTACAGGTCATCAGCTGAATATTTTTTCAGGGCCGCTCTACTTTATCTATAAGATTGTTTCAGCCATCAATACCTGCAGGGCTCTGAAACAAAGCTATCCTGAATATCACTTTGTTCCGGTTTACTGGATGGCCTCTGAAGACCATGACTTTGAGGAGATCTCCTGTTTCAGGCTGATGGATAAAAAGTATTGCTGGAAGACAACGCAGACAGGTGCAGTCGGACGGATGAATCTTTCAGAGCTGTTGCCGCTGATTCCGGAAATACCCGGGAATACAGAACCATTCGCATCGGCATACCGTTCATCGCAAACACTGGCCGAGGCAGTCAGAAAATATGTGCATGCGCTCTTTGGTAAAGATGGCCTTGTGGTTGTTGATGCCGATGACAGAGAACTGAAAAGTCATTTCAGTCATGTGATGGAGGCCGATATTTTAAACGGAGTACCCCATCAGCTTGCAGAGGAAACCGGTAAAGAATTGCGAAGTGCAGGCTATGAACCACAGGTTCTGGTAAGACCCGTAAATTTCTTTTATCTGGATAAGGGGGTTAGAGAAAGAATTGAAAAAAGCGGGAATGATTTTGTTGTATCTGAAGCGGGTTTGAAATTCAGTGAAAAAGAAATCCGGGAAATAATCAACCAAACTCCCGAGAAGCTGAGCCCTAATGTAATTCTGCGACCATTATATCAGGAAATGATTCTCCCGAATCTCGCCTATATCGGCGGGCCCGCTGAGATGGTTTACTGTCTTCAGCTCAAAAAAGTTTTTGAACATTTCAGTACACCGTTTCCGGTATTGTTGCCGAGAAATTTCGCACTTGTTGCTGATGCCCCATCAACACGCCTGCTTAAAAAATCCGGCATCAGCCTTCAGGAGCTTTTTTCGGAAAAACATATTTTGCTCAATGAGGTCGCCAAGCGTAACAGCACTGTTTCGCTCACACTTGAAAAACAGCGTGCAGAATTTGAACGACTGATGACCGGCATCCGGGAGCAGGCCGTCGCCATTGACCCTACGCTTTCAAAAATGACTGACGCGGGTTTACACCGCATTAAGCAGGCAACGGAAAAAATTGAGCACAAAATGCTGAAGGCAGAAAAAAGAAAAGGTTCAGACAGCATCCGGCAGGCAGAGACTTTAAAGAACAAACTTTTTCCGGGGGGCGGACTTCAGGAGCGCACAGACAATCTGCTGAATTTTTATCAGACCGACCGGCAGTTTATTGACCATTTAGCGGAAGCATTTGATCCGTTTGACTTCCGGTTCATTGTGCTCCTGTATGAATAAAGCTCAGCTTCGTCAACAGGCCATTGCCGACAGAAATTCTATTCCGGAGCCGGTTTATCATCAATTCAGTCGTTCCATCTGTGAGCATTTCTTCACAGGATTTGATCTGAACTTTATACACACCATCCATGTTTTTCTGCCGGTGACAGAACGAAGAGAGCCTGATTTATGGCCATTGATAGACAGGCTGCGCAGGGAATTCCCGGGAACCAGAATAGCAGTGCCGCGAATGGCAGGCGAGCAACTTGAATCATTTTACTTTGAAGGTCTGCATCAGCTGGAGAAAAATAAATTTGGTATTCAGGAGCCTAAACAGGGCGTAACTGTTGAATCTGAGAAAATTGATCTGGTGCTGGTGCCTCTGCTACTTGCAGACAAGTCAGGAAACAGACTGGGCTACGGCAAAGGATACTACGACCGCTTTTTAAAAACCTGCAGAAAAGACTGCATTCGTGCAGGCGTAAGTCTTCAGGAACCTGTTGATTTCATTCCGGCAGAGCCGCACGATGAGAAACTGACACATCTTATAACAGCAGGAGGAGTTATTCGTTTTAAATAACTTTGCTTTTCCTTCCCCACCATCATGACCAGATTTCTTCTTTCAATTTTATTTGTTGTTTTCATTGCCGGTATTGGTTCAGCGGCCGTCGCACCTTACCGGCTTTCCGGTGATGCAAAAATTTCACTGATTACCTGCGGGCCATGGCAGACCGAGTTGTATTCTGCCTTCGGACACAGCGCCATTCGCGTGGCTGATGAACAGCTGGGAATAGACTGGTCGTTTAACTACGGAACCTTTGACTTCAATCAGCCAAACTTTTATCTGAACTTCGCACGCGGAAGAAATTTCTACATGCTTTCTGTTCAGGAATATCCTGATTTCAGAGATTATTATATCCGGAGCAACCGCTACATACACGAGCAGATCCTTAATCTTGACAGCGCACAAAAACAGAAAGTTTTTGAATATCTGTGGAACAATGCATTGCCGGAAAACAAAAGCTACCTGTATGATTACTTTTATGACAACTGTTCCACAAGGCCAAGAGATGTCATTAAAGCTGTCTTTGGTGAACAAGTGAATTTTAAGGCATTTCCAATACCGGAACCAAAAACCATCAGACAGCTGACCGATCAGTATCTGGCCCATCAGCCATGGGGTGATCTTGGGATTGATATTTGTCTGGGATTACCCATGGATCGTCAGGCTGATCATAATGTTCATATGTTTCTTCCTGATTTTCTTGAGATCGGATTTGATTATGCCACCATAAGGAAAGATTCAGTTGAGTTCCCACTGGTAAAAGAAAAAAATATTGTTTTTACCGGGGCAGCGGAAGAACAACCTTTCAGTTTAACCCATCCGCTGGTCATTTTTGGTTTACTGTTTGTGCTCATTATTTCCTTTTCGGTGTATGACCTGCGTAGGTATGAAATCAGCCGCTGGCTGGACATGACTTTATTTTACGGAACCGGTCTGCTTGGATTGTTTTTACTGATCCTGTGGTTCGGGACTGACCATAAAGCAGCAGCAATAAATTTCAATCTGTTGTGGGCCATGCCTTTGAATTTGGCTCTACCCCTGATGCGGTCTGTCATAACCCGCAGCAGATATTTTCTGTTCATGACCATTCTTACCCTGATCTTGCTGATCACATGGCCTTACCTTCCTCAGGAGCTTAATCTTATGTTAATTCCTGTGGTCCTTGGATTACTATTCCGATATTATATTAACTTCAGGCTCTTATCAGCAGTAAAAATCCGGAATCAATGAAATTGAAACTTAACAGTGGCCTTGTCGCTATTTCAATTGTTGTAAGCGCCGTTATTTTATCCAATGCATTTTTAAATCGTAACAAACCCTACAACACGATTTCAGTCACCGGACTGGGGGCTAAAAGTTTTACTTCTGATCTTATTGTTTGGAGCGGTCAGTTTGTAAGAAAAAATTTGTACCTGAAGGAGGCCTATGCGCAGTTGGATAAAGACAGGGAAAACATCAGATCCTACATGTTGTCTAAAGGGCTGAAAGCAGAAAACATTGTTTTTTCAGCAGTTTCAATCTCAAAGGAATTTGATACCAGCTATGACGAAAGCGGAAACATCACAAGAACAATTTTCACAGGATATCAGTTGAGTCAGACCATCCAGGTTGAATCGACCGAAGTTGATAAGGTTGAAAATATTTCCAGGATGGTCAGTGAGCTTATCAACAACGGAATAGAATTTTATTCAAACAATCCTGAATACTATTATACCAGACTGGCGGAGTTAAAAGTTGAAATGATTGCCGAAGCAACCAAAGATGCATACATCCGCGCAAAGAAGATTGCAGAAAATTCAGGAAGTACCGTAGGCGCACTTAAAACAGCAGACATGGGCGTATTCCAGATTGTCGCTGAAAATTCTTCCGAAGAATTCTCATGGGGCGGATCTTTCAACACTGCTTCCAAACGCAAGACTGCCAACATTACCGTGCGGCTGGTCTATGAAGTGGATTAGCCTATCCTGCCCTCCGAAATAATAAATTAAAAAGTTCCTGCAGTAAGCAGTCTGCGCATCTACATGTGCAGCGGTCTGCTGGCTGTAGCAGCCAGGCAGGCTTCCTTGAATGCTTCCATATAAGTAGGATGTGCATGCGACATTCTGCTGATGTCCTCTGCAGATGCACGATACTCCATAGCCACTACAGCCGCTGCAATCATATCAGCTGCCCGGGCACCGATAATATGTACTCCCAGAATTTCATCTGTTTGTTCATCCGCCAGCACTTTCACCAGTCCGTCCAGGTCCATGGATGCACGGGCACGACCCAGTGCTTTGTATGGGAAACTACCGGACTTGAATTTCACGCCGGCAGCCTTCAGCTGCTCTTCTGTTTTTCCGACACTTGACACCTCAGGCCATGTATAAACCACACCCGGAATCAGGTTATAATTGATGTGTGGCTTCTGTCCTGCGATCTGCTCTGCAACCATCACGCCTTCTTCCTCGGCTTTATGGGCTAGCATCGCACCACGAACAACATCACCGATGGCATAAATATTTTCTACAGAAGTGCGTAGATGATCGTCAACAGGAATTTGACCTTTGACCGGTTCAATACCAATCTTATCAAGTCCAAGACCCTCCGTGTATGGGCGACGACCGATCGAAACAAGACAATAATCTCCCTTCAGCTCAAGAGGCTTGCCGGATTTATCTTCTGCCTTCAGCACTACTTCCTTTCCGGTATTTTGAAGCGCCGTTACCTTATGACCAAGGTAAAATTCCATCCCAAGCTTCTTAAGGGATTTCTGTAATTCCTTACCCATGGTATCATCCATCGTCGGGATGATGGAATCAAGAAATTCAACCACTGAAACTTTGCTTCCAAGTCGCGCATAAACTGAGCCAAGCTCCATTCCTATCACGCCACCTCCAACAACAATCAGATTTTTGGGGATTTCCTTCATCACCAGCGCCTCTGTGCTTGAAATAATCCGCTTCTTATCAAAAGGCGCAAATGGAAGCGGTGTTGGTTTCGATCCGGTGGCAATGATGATTTTATCTGCGGTCAGCGTTTTTTCGGTTTTATCTGAAGCAGTAACCCTAACAGAATTTTTATCCACAAAAGATCCGACACCCTGATGTACGTCAATTTTATTTTTTTTCATCAGGAAGGCAATCCCATCCACATTGGATTTGACGACCTCCCCTTTTCTACGGATCATTTGTTGCAGATTCGCTTTGGGTGCAGGTATTTCAATTCCATGCTGCGCGAAACTATGGGCTGCATTATGAAAATGCTCACTGGAATCCAACATGGCTTTTGAAGGTATACAGCCGACATTCAGGCATGTACCGCCCAGTGTAGGGTATTTTTCAATAATTGCAGTTTTCATTCCAAGCTGAGCGCAGCGGATGGCTGCAACATACCCGCCGGGTCCTGAACCGATCACAATAACCTGATATTGATTAGACATGGCTGTTGGTTTTTAAATTCCCAGGATAAGTCTTCCCGGATCTTCCAGTAACTCTTTTACACGCACAAGGAAACTTACTGACTCACGACCATCCACAATACGGTGATCATAAGACAATGCCAGATACATCACTGGTCTGATTACAATCTGACCATCCTTTACAACTGCGCGTTCCACAATGTTGTGCATTCCCAGGATGGCAGATTGAGGAGGATTAAGAATCGGAGTTGACAGCATGGATCCGAACACACCACCATTGGTGATTGAGAAGGTGCCTCCTGTCATTTCTTCAATGGAAAGTTTTCCGTCACGGCCACGGGAAGCAAGTCTTCCGATTTCAGCTTCAATCTGATCAAATGAAAGGTTCTCTGCATTCCTGATTACCGGCACCACAAGTCCGCGCGGTGTAGAAACCGCAATAGATACATCGCAGTAATCGTGATAAATGATTTCATCACCATTGATCTGTGCATTGACTGCAGGCCATTCTTTAAGTGCTATACAAACAGCTTTGGTAAAGAAGGACATAAATCCAAGTCCTACTCCGTACTTTTCCTTGAACTTATCTTTATACTTAGCCCTCAGATTCATCACCGGTTTCATATCCACTTCATTAAAAGTGGTAAGCATCGCAGTCTCATTCTTTACTGAGACAAGTCGTTTGGAAATTGTTTTACGCAGGGAGGTCATTTTTTCTGCGCGCTTTTCCCTGGCGCCTGCTGATGCGCGGATGACAGGAGCCGAAGCAACTGCTGTCGGCTTCGCTGCAGGAGCCTGAGCTTTGGAAGCATCTTCTTTTGTGATACGGCCTCCGGGACCTGTTCCGGAAACTGCACCGGCAGTGATGCCCTTTTCATCCAGTATTTTTGCTGCTGCGGGCGACGGATGGCCTTTGGCATAATCTGCGCTTTGAGTAACAGAAGCACCGGAAACGGCAGATGCAATAGGTTTTGCTTCAGGAGAATTTTCAGTGATTTCAATCTTACAGATCAGCCCTCCAATCGGAAGTGTTGATTTTTCCTGAGCAATAATGCGAAGGATTCCGGTTGCCTCTGCGGGCAACTCAAATGTTGCCTTCTCTGACTCAACCTCAGCGATAACTTCGTCAAGCCTGACAAGATCTCCGTCTTTTTTCAACCAATGTGAAATGGTCACCTCAGTGATTGATTCTCCGACAGCAGGTACTTTCATTTCTTTTAAACCTCCGGATGCAGCCGGCTTGGAAGCCGGAGCGGGTGGAGTAGTTGCTGCTGCTGCAGTACCCGAACCTTCCTCAATTTCACACACGATCTCTCCGATCGGAACTGAATCGCCCTTTTGCTTTTTTACGATGAGTTTACCGGTAGCAGGGGCCGTTAGTTCAAAGGTTGCCTTTTCAGATTCCAGCTCAGCGATAACCTCATCCATGCGGACAGTGTCACCGTTCTGACGGATCCAGTTTGCAATCGTCACCTCGGTAATGGACTCTCCGACGGGTGGTACTTTAACTGATAATGCCATATTTCTTAGGTTTCTGGTGATTGTTAAATTCCAAGGGCTGCGTTAATAATTTTCTCCTGTTCCATTTTATGTACCTTATTATAACCGGTAGCAGGAGAAGCACTGGCCTTGCGTGACACAAGCTTCATTTTAATATCAGGAAGCATACGCAGCATATACGACCAGCAGCCCATATTAAGCGGCTCTTCCTGAGCCCAGATAATCTCTGCGCCTTTATATTTTTTCAAAATGTCATTAATCTGCTTTTCAGGGAAAGGGAACAGCTGTTCTATCCGCACGATGGCAACATTTTTAAGCTTCTTCTTCAACTGTACTTCCTGAAGTTCATAGAACAGTTTGCCGCTGCAGAGAACCAGTCTTGATATCTTTTCGCCTCCTGCATTGGGGTCGTCAATGACTTCACGGAATTTTCCTCCGGTGAATTCAGACAAGGAGCAATTCACGCCCGGATGACGCAACAAGGATTTGGGTGAGAACAGAACTGCAGGTTTACGGAATTCCCACTTAACCTGACGCCGAAGCATATGGAATAAGTTTGCAGATGTGGTAAGGTTCAATATCACCATATTGTTTTCTGCAGCGAGCTGAAGGAATCTTTCAGGTCGGCAGCTGCTATGCTCAGGACCTTGACCTTCATAACCATGAGGCAGCATCATTACCATACCGTTTTGGCGTTGCCACTTGGATTCAGCGCTGGACAGAAACTGATCCACCATAACTTGTGCGCCGTTGACAAAGTCTCCGAACTGTGCCTCCCAGATCACCAGACCATTCGGCGTTGCCATTGCGTAGCCGTATTCAAAACCCAACACACCATACTCCGAAAGCAGTGAATTGTAGATGTGGAATTTTGCCTGATTTTTTTCCAATGTGCTTAATCCGCAATAGACTTCGTTTGAAATTGAATCCCAGATACAGGCATGGCGGTGCGAGAAAGTCCCGCGCTTCACATCCTGACCACTGATTCGGATCAGATGACCTTCTGTAAGCAATGAGCCGTATGCAAGCAATTCAGCTTCAGCCCATCCGAGGGATTTATCTTCGAAGAAAGCAGCCTTACGATCCTTGAGAAGCCTCTCAATCTGCTTGATCGGCTTAAAGTTTTCCGGGATGGAAGTAAGGGCCTTTCCGACAGTTTCAATCACGGAGTCAGAAACGTCAGTCTTTGGTGAAGTATCAAAATCGGTATTTATTGCAAACCTCATCTGCTGCCACTCCTCCTCAATTTTCTGAGCCTTATAAGGCAGTGGCTTCTGTTTAATTTCATTCAGGCGATCCTGAAGCATTTGCCTGAAATTTTTTTCCATTTCATCTGCAAGTGCTGCATCAATACCGCCGTCTGCAAGCTTCTTTATATAGATTTCCCGTGGATTGGGATGTTTTGCTATTAAATTATAGAGCTTTGGCTGTGTGAACTTAGGTTCATCACTTTCGTTGTGACCATGGCGGCGATAGCACAGCATGTCGATGAAAATATCCTTTCCAAATCGCTGGCGGTATTCCACTGCGAGGTTTGCACAGAATGTTACGCCCTCGGCATCATCACCGTTGACATGCAGAATCGGCGCGTCAACAATTTTGGAGACATCCGTACAGTAAATAGAACTGCGGGCATCTTCAAAATCGGTCGTGAATCCTACCTGATTATTGATTACAAAGTGGATGGTGCCTCCGGTGGTGTATCCGGGCAGACCTGACATCTGAACGATTTCATAAACGATTCCCTGTCCTGCAATGGCCGCATCACCATGAATGAGTAAGGCCATTGCTTTATTGAGCTCGCCTTTATACTCGTCATCAATTTGTCCCCTCGTGTAACCGAGCACCAGTGGATCCACAGCCTCCAGATGCGAAGGATTCGGAGTGAGCTTCACATATATTTTTTTCCCTGAAGGGGTTTTGATCTGCGAGGCATATCCGAGGTGATACTTTACATCGCCATCACCCATAGTCAGATCCGGGTTTACATTTCCCTCAAATTCCGTGAAAATCTGCTCGTAGGTTTTTTCAAGGATGTTGGATAGTACATTCAGGCGGCCGCGGTGCGCCATGCCAATGACAACTTCCTTTACATCAAGTTCTGCTGCCTTGTTAATGATTTTCTGAAGTGCGGGAATAGTGTTCTCACCACCTTCCAGTGAAAATCTTTTTTGTCCCAGGAACTTTGTGTGCAAGAAGTTTTCAAAGACAACGGCCTCATTCAGTTTGGATAGAATAGATTTCTTTTCATCCAATGAAGGATTATGATTGAAGTACTCCTCTTCACACTTATTGAAAAACCACTCCCTGATTTCATCATTGCGGATGAAATTATATTCGAATCCAATAGTGCCGACATAAACCTTCTGAAGTTTGACTATAATCTGGCGCAGTGTTGCTTTACCCATTCCAATCTCACGGGCCACCTCAAATTCAGTATCCAGATCTGCATCTGACAATCCGAAATTTTCCAGGTCGAAGGTGACATTGTGGTTGCGGCGCGCGCGCACGGGGTTGGTTTTTGACTTCAGGTGTCCGAATGAGCGATATGCGAAGATCAGATTTCGGACTCTGGTCTCTTTAAGCGACAACCCATCACCCTGGTCGGGCGCCGGTCCATCTTGGCCGAAGCGCTGCAATGAAAATTCATACCCTTCAAAGAATTTTTGCCAGGTATGATCTACCGATTCAGGGTTTGCCTTGTAGGATACATAGAGCTGATCAATGTATCCAGGGTCGGCATTAGAGATGAATGAGAATTTATCCATGGATTTTCCAAAATGTGTGTAAATCTAACGATCCTTCATATTCAGTAAAAACCTTTTATTCGCTTACGCGGATATACATGATTGGAGTAATTTTGACAGGAAATAACACTCAGGTAGGTTCAGGTCTCAGACTTTTTAATCTTTAAATGCCAGATTTAGTGCCTTTGCAATCAAAAAAGATGGTTTTGGCAGACATTACCCGGAGTGCATGTTGTCTGTGTGGCTAATTATTATAGCTTTGCAGTCCTTTAAAAACCGGACGAGATCCAACATTTAAAAACTTTAAAAAAATGGTAAAAATCAGATTGGCCCGCCGTGGCCGCAAAAAACTTGCCCTTTACGATGTAGTTGTTGCCGATTCCCGCTCTCCAAGAGACGGAAAATTTATTGAGAAAATTGGAACCTATAACCCGCTCACAAATCCGGCGACCATTGACATCCAGGACGATAAAGCTTTTGACTGGCTGATGAAGGGTGCACAACCCTCAGATACAGTTGGCAGAATTCTTTCATACAGAGGTATCCTTTTACGCAAACACCTTCAGATTGGTGTCATTAAAGGTGCAGTTACACAGGAGCAAGCTGATGCGAAGCTTGAGGCATGGAAGAAAGAAAAAGAAACAAAGATTCAGTCCAAGGTTGACAAACTCTCCAAGGACCAGCAATCTGCGGTTCGTGCACGCAAAGAAGCAGAAGCAAAGGTACGCGAAGCACGTGCGGAAGCATTGCGTAAGAAGCAGGAGGCAGCAGCAGCGGCTGCGGAATCTGCACCGGCTGCGGAAGAGAGCTCCGAGCCTGCAGCTGAAGCGCCTGCAGCAGAAGCCTGAACCGGCATACAAATTCTTAACAATATAAATTGCCGGCCTGAGTGCCGGCAATTTTTTTAGATTCATGAAACCTAAAAATCTTTTTAAGGCAGGTTATATCTCCAGGACACATGGTCTGAAGGGTGAGGTGACAGCCAATCTGGAAAAAGTTGTACTCCCCGGTGAAGTAATTAAAGTATTTCTTGAATCTGATGGTCAGTTTACTGAGTTTGAAGCAGAACATTTTTCCGCACGACCAGATAAAGCCTTTATCAAACTTTCTGGCATCGACACCATTGAGCAGGCCCAGGCCCTTCGCGGAAGCACCTTATTTCTGATTATCCCGGAACGTAAATCTTCCGCCGCTACAGAATTCTATGACGAAGAGATATCAGGGTTTCATATTGACGACCTTGAACTGGGTCGGGTGGGCAGGGTCGAAAAAATTTTAAACCTTCCCGGCAACCGCCTCATAGAGTGTAACCGGGACGGCAAAACATTTCTGATACCGGTAAACGGACCTTTCATTCAAAAGATTGATCGCAGGAAAAAAACTATTTCGGTAAATCTACCCGATGGTTTTATGGAATTGTAAGTTGCGCGGTATTGATTTGAGTCTATCTTTGTAAGGATGAAGAGTTTTATTTTTACAGCGCTACTGATATTGATTACAGGATTGATCTGCATCCAGTCTGTTGCGCCACTCTTTCATAATGGATTAACTGAAAGCGCCTTCCTGAATTATATGGAGGAATCCGGCCCTGACGAAGACTCAGATGACAGGGAGGATATCGACAAATCGGTAGCCAGGGTAACAGTTTCTGTTAAATTTAATTTCCTGTCATTTTTTCATTTCACCGGTTACATGAAGCGTGCGGAACATCATGAGGTTGAGTTACTCATCCCACCGCCCAGATCCTGATTCTTTCTTTCTGATTTTCTGATTCTGTATACGGGGATTGCATAATCCTCTTTTCAAACATTTAAAAATACAAATGGGACAAAATCCTAATCATTCATTATTCAGCAATTTAAAACAGGATCTGCCGGCATCGGTGGTGGTGTTTTTTGTTGCGATACCACTATGTCTTGGCATCTCTCTGGCTTCAGGAGCACCTTTGATTTCAGGCCTTATTGCTGGTGTGCTCGGAGGCGTTGTTACAGGCATTTTATCCGGATCACAACTGAGTGTCAGCGGCCCCGCCGCCGGACTTGCCAGTATCGTTCTTACCTCGATTGGCGACCTAGGTACCTTTCAAGCGTTTTCCGCAGCAGTGGTGCTGGCCGGAATTATTCAGCTGATTCTCGGTTTCGTCAAAGCGGGGTCCATCGGGTATTTTTTTCCTTCCTCAGTAATCAAAGGTATGCTTTCAGGCATCGGACTAATTCTGATATTAAAACAAATACCTCACGCGCTTGGCGATGATAAAGATTATGAAGGTGACGAATCATTTTTGCAACCTGACAATCAGAACACATTCACAGAAATTGTTGCAGCGCTGACAAATTTTTCGACCGGGGCCGTTATCATTTCCGGGCTATGCCTGGCATTGCTCATATTCTGGGAAAATAACCGAATCAAAAAAAACGCTATTGCCTCTCTGATTCCAGGGCCTTTACTCGTTGTTGTTCTGGGAGTGTTGTTAAACCAATTTTTTATCAGCTTTTATCCTGAACTTGCACTTGAAAGCATTCATCTGGTTAGTCTGCCTTCAGCGGGCGAACTCTCTTCAGGATTTAGTTTACCGGATTGGTCTGTACTCAATAATCAAAAGATCTATGCGATAGCACTTACACTCGCACTGGTTGCAAGTCTTGAAACTTTATTAAGTATCGAGGCGGCAGATAAAATGGATCCGAATAAAAGGGTAACGCCGTTGAACCGTGAATTAAAAGCACAGGGCATCACAAATTTGTTATCGGGATTTCTTGGGGGCCTTCCGGTCACTTCTGTCATTGTTCGTACCTCAGCAAACATCGCCTCAGGTGGACAGACAAAACTTTCGACCATTATCCATGGTATGATGATTGGAATTTCCGTTCTGCTTTTTCCGGGTTTGCTGGAGTTTATTCCCTTGTCAGCCCTTGCCGCAATTCTGTTGCTGATCGGATATAAATTAAGTTCACCCGGCCTTTGGAAAGAGCAGTATAAAAAAGGACTGGATCAGTTCATTCCATTTGCTGTAACCATTCTGGTCATTCTGTTTACCAACCTGCTGATGGGAATTTTTATTGGAATTCTGATCTCAGTCTATTTCGTTTTAAAAACAAACTTTCATTCCGCGGTCATGATTGTGAATCACGGAGATAATTATCTCATCAAATTCACAAAAGATGTTTCGTTTTTAAATAAATCAACCCTTCTGAATGCAATTGAAGCTGTGCCTGAAGGATCCAATGTTCTGATTGAAGGTTCGGCCATCCAGTATTACGATAATGATATTCTTGAAATCATCAATGACTTTGTAAAAAGTGCCCCTCAAAAAAATATTGAGGTAGAGGTCAAAAGAACAAGGCATGCGCGTCACCCATATTTTAAACCTGAAAATCAACCATCTATATGAATACCCACGAAAAGCTTTTACTGGAGAACCGTGCATGGGCTGCGTTACAGCTTGAACACGATGCGGATTATTTTAATCGTCTTGAACATGTACAGACACCTGAGTTTCTCTGGATTGGCTGCAGCGACAGCCGCGTACCTGCGAACGAGATTACAAACACCCAACCCGGTGAAATCTTTGTGCACAGAAACATTGCCAATGTTGTTGATCACACAGACCTGAACATGATGAGCGTTGTTCAATATGCCGTGGAAGTCCTCCAGGTAAAACATGTAATCGTCTGCGGTCACTATGGTTGTGGAGGAGTTAAAGCTGCAATGGGAAATACAAGCTTCGGACTTATTGACAACTGGCTGCGAAACATCAAAGACACATATTTCAATAACCGGGAAGAACTGGAAATGCTGAAAGATCCGTCAACACGTGCGGACCGGCTGGTGGAACTGAATGTTATTAATGGCGTTCAAAATCTGGTCAAGACCAACATCATCCAAAGGGCCTGGAAGGACTGGAAGAAGCCTGTCTTACACGGCTGGGTTTACCGACTTAACGACGGCATACTACGCGATTTATGTAAAATTGAGCCCGGATCGGAAATTGAAAAAGTTTACCGCTTTGACTGATTATTTTCTGCCGGCACGAAAGAGCTTTTCCTTCTCACCTTTGGACAGGCTCTCATAGCCCCGCTCGGAAATTTTATCCAGGATGGCGTCAATCTCTTCCTGGCTTACTTCAACGAAACCGGCCCCGCGTGAAACGGGGCTTTCGTTTTTGTGGTACGTCCATTTAGGGGCTTTGCTTCGCGAAAAAAGTTTTTTAATCCCCGACAGCACAGCGGTAACCCATGCACCAAGGTTTCTTCCCGACCGCAGCTGCCTGATATAAATATAACCCAATGCTGCACCACCGAGGTGAGCGAGGTTTCCGCCGGCATTGGCTGAAACTGTTCCAAGAAAACTCAGAAGTATAAAAAACAGTGCGATGTATTTAATCCGTACCGGACCAATGAACATCAGAAAAAAAGTATAGTCCGGTATGAGAGTGGCACAAGCGACCATAATGGCATAAATGGCAGCTGAAGCTCCTACCATTCCAATTTCTGCACGCTGTTCAAAAAATGGAACAGAATTAAACAATCCGAGGTACAACAAACCTCCTGCCAGCGCTCCCAGGATATATACTTCAATGAGCCTGTCGTTGCCCAGATATTCAATGAATAACCTGCCAAACCAGTAGAGCGAGATCATATTGAAAAGGATATGCCAGATATCCTTCAGGCTGTGGGAGAACGCATAAGTGAGGATCGTATGTGGCCGGTACATGAACTCCTGAAGGAACGGCATGAGACTGAAGTGCCGGTATATTGCTGAAAAAACACCATCAGCTCCGGCAATCGCAGCACCTACATAAAGTAATACAAGGGCAACAAAAACGACCACATTGATCAGGATCAGCTGAATGTGGGCGTTATTGGATTTACTGAATGCGTTTTTGAATTCTTCAAACATCAGCGATTCTCAATGATGTGATCTCTTACCATCCGTTTCTTTTTCCCTGACTTCTCCAGATACTGATCAGAATGAAGGCAACGAACGCACCTCCAAAGTGCGCAGCATGTGCTACCTGTCCGCTTTTATCCATGGCATAAGTAATAAAGCCCATGACAAATACCATGTACTTCGCCTTCAATGGTATCGGTGGGAACAGCAGCATGATTTCCAGATTTGGAAAAACCATACCGAAGGCCATCAGGATTCCATAGATCGCACCGGATGCCCCGAGCATCGGGTCACCGGTACCGAAGTAAAAATTAAGTCCTGCATAAATGAGACCTGCACCAAGTCCTGTTGCTATATAAAATAACAGGAACTTCTTATCACCCCAGTAATTTTCCAGTATCGGTCCGAATGAAGACAGTGCCAGCATGTTGAAAAGTATATGCCAGAGACTACCATGGGCGAACATGTAGGTAAATAACTGATAGGGCCGGAAATGTTCTGAACCAATCGGCCAGAGCATCACCAGATAATCTGTGACAGGCACAAGATTCTGAATCAGGAATACCACCACATTAAGGATGATGAGATTTCTTACTAAAGGAGTTGTCTGAAACATAACCGGGGTTTAAGCAAAATAGCGGTTCAGCTGATTGTCTTCAAAAATAAAAAATGTTGGTCTGCCATCCGGTGTTGCTGAGGGAACCTGACTGGAAAATAATCCTGCAACAAGGCTTTCCTGCTGCTCTCTGGTCAGTAATTCCCCTCTTTTTAAGGCTCTTTTTGTTGCCAGCGAGCGTGCAATGTTTTCCTTAACGGGTATTTTTAAATCCGCTCTGTTTGTTTTGAATTGTTCCAGCAAATCTTCTATAATTCGCTGCTCTCGACCTGAAAATTCTTGCGGAACACCGGTAAGCAGATAAGCACTTTTACCGAATACCTCCAGTTCAAACCCAAGATTTTTTATCTCATCCATCATTTCACCGATGAGGGTGAAATCTGCCTGATTGAACTCCAGTGTCACAGGAAACAATAATTTCTGGACCGAGCCGGGCACTGCGGCAGACCGTGCCATCAGACGGTCAAACAAGACGCGTTCACTGGCAGCCTGCTGATCAATGAACATCAGACCCTGACTTACTTCACGGACCAGATAGCTGTTGCGGAACTGAAATAGAATTCTGGTTCCTGAAGACCCGGATTCAGACTGCGCAATCACAGGGCGGCCATTCACATTTTGTTTCACCTCTCCCTGTGAATTGAATAAGGATTCCCAGTGAGGAAGGTTTTCATCTTTCTGAAATCCGGACTGTTCATAAATAAAGGTCCTGCGCATATCATCAGGCCGGCGGCCGGCTTCATCCATCAGATTGATATTGGCAGAGAAATCAATTGGTGGTGCCAGCTGATGCAGACCCAGAGCATGTTTTACAGCCACTCTTAAAAAGGCGTATAATCCCCTGTCATCAATAAACTTGATCTCTGTTTTGGTCGGATGAACATTGACATCAATATGGGCGGGATCAATTTCAATGAAAATGGCATAGAAGGGATAATTACCTTCCGGCAACAGACCTTCAAATCCATTCATCACTGCGAAATGCAGGTAATTATTTTTTACGAAGCGGCGGTTGACAAAGAAATACTGTTCCGAGCGTGTTCTTTTTGAGAGCTCCGGTCTGCCGATGTATCCGGTTAATTTTAATCCCGGAGCCTCTTCATTGATGACCGCAAGCTGCTGCTGATATCCTTTTCCGAATAATGCTACAATCCGGTGGCTTAGTTTTCCGGGCGTAAGTTCATAGATCAGTTCATCTTCGCTGACCAGTGTAAATGCAAGCTGAGGATTGGCGAGTGACAGATGAATAAACTCTTCAATGATGTGCTTTAATTCCACCGGGTTGCCTTTCAGAAAATTTCGCCGGGCAGGAATATTATAGAACAGATTTTTTACTGTTATGGAGGTGCCGGGCGGGCAGGCTTCGGGCTCATGTTTTTTCACAACTGAACCTTCAACTACCAGAATCGTTCCCAGCTCATCTGATGGCCTTCGTGTTTTGATTTCAACCTGAGCAACTGCGGTGATGGATGCGAGCGCCTCACCCCTGAAACCCATCGTTTGAAGTGTAAAAAGATCTTCAGCTTTTGAAATTTTTGAGGTGGCATGCCGCTCAATACTCATTCTCACATCTGCAGAACTCATACCCTTCCCGTTGTCAATAATCTGAATGAACTGCCGGCCTGCTTCCCTGACAATAACATGAATATGTGTGGCTCCGGCATCAACGGCGTTTTCCATCAATTCCTTGATACAGGAAGCCGGGCGCTGGACCACCTCACCGGCAGCGATCTGATTCGCTATAGCGTCTGGTAGCAGTCGGATTAAATCAGCCATTCAGGTATTTCATGGAGCATTACAAAGGTACGTCCGAGCGGGTGAATGGAGAAAGGTGACAGTGAAAAGACGGAAGTAAATATTAAGGGCCACCTTATTTTAACAAATTCCGAATTTGATTTGGTACAGCGGCAACAGATATTCGCAGTATGAAAACAGGGATGCAGTTATGGAACAGACCGGATGGCCAGCCACGATTTCTGATAATCGCAGGGGCATTGACCCTTGTGTCGGCGGTTATTTCGCTGGCTTCTTTGCTCCTTTATCCCCTGCCATCTTTAAAATGGGAATCTTCCATGCAGGATCAGCCCATGGAAACATCACTTGGGCGAATCGCATCAGGCCCCTACAGCCTGGAATTAAAAACTAACAGCTATGTAGTATGGGAGTCATGGGCAGGTTCATCCTTTCAGATTCATGCCTTTGTCTTCATAATCTTTGGGGTTTTGTCAGCGGCAGGACTGATTATGCTCCTGAGTCTTCACAGCACACTCCGGCGATTTAATTTTTTCACTGGCACAGGATTTTTGTTTTTCACGGTTGCAGGTTTAAGGCCGGAGGTTTTGTTTCCATCTTTTCCGGCATGGTCGCTGACGGTTTTGATTTTTCTTATCTGGCTGATGCCCGGGCTGTTCTTTCAGTACCGCAGACCTGAAGCAGATTTAGGAAACCGCTTATGGACCTACGGATTGGTGATAGCAGGCACCTTCGTGCTGCTAATGATTTTTACTCCTGCAGCAAGGCCTGAAATTTATTTTTCGGTGGGACTGCTGCCTGTAACACTTTTGATTCTTCCGGTGTTTTTAATTCTGATCGCCCATGAAATTCCTGCGGGTCTGATCAGCATCATCGGGCGGGCCGGAAGTGACAGAAATGGTTTTCGGGATTTTCTGATTCTCATCGCAATTTATCTGATAAACCTTTTCGCATTATATCTGAGTGATCTGAAATGGTTTGAATGGAATTATGGTATTCATCCTGTTCTTCTTTTACTGATCTCCGGAATTCTTTCCATGTGGGGTGTGCGGCTTCAGCAAAAGCAACTTGAAGGATTTATGAATGCCGAGCCCCATGGCGTGTTGATGATGTCTGCCATGGGACTTATAAGTTTTTCAGGTGTTGCGTTTTTTTATTTATCCGGCAATGATGCGCTCTTCTCAACCTTCCGCGATCTGTCGCTGTATATTCATATTGGTTACGGCATTGTCTTTGCAACATACATTGTCTCAAATTTTTCATCCCTGCTACTGCGTGGTGTAAATGTCAGCAAGGTCTTATATCAGCCAACCGTAATGCCCTTCTTCACTTTTCGCTTCGGAGGACTGGTCGCCACGCTGGCGTTTATTTTTTACAACATCTGGCAGCGTCCGGTCAATGATGTGATTGGCGGATATTACAACGCGCTCGCAGGATATCATAAGATTGCAGGAGATCAGACTTTTTCGGACGGCTATCTGAAAATTGCTGCACGGTATGCCTACCACAACCATCAGTCCAATGTCTTGCTGGCAGAGCGGGAACTGGAGGCCGGAAGTGCTGATCGTGCAAAAGTCTATTTCCGGAATGCCCTGGAACGCAGGCCAACTGAACAGACCTACCTGAGTCTTGTGAACCTGCTTGAAATAAACAGTAAGTCGCTTGAGTCTTTCACCTACCTGAAGGCCGGTCTGAAAAAATTCCCGGGAAGTCCTTATCTGCTGAATGCTCTGGGCTTAACAAATTATGGTTTGAACAGTCCGGACTCTGCGGTATGGTATTTTCAACAGGCAGCAGGTGGCAGTGGTAAGGGAAGTCGTTCAGCAGAAATAAACATTCAGGCATTGCAGACCCGGGAGCAATTGATATCAGATCCTGATTCCCTGCTTAAAACAACCGACCGGAAAAACTTTGCAGTGACAGCGAATATTCTGGCGGTTGCAAATACCCGCAATCAAAGAATTGCAACTGAGTTCATTTCTCCGGCAGATTCCATTTTTACGGATAACTATGCCGCATGGCTCAACAACTGGCTCATTAACAACCGGGGTTATGTTTCAGAAGAAATTGTTAATCAAATGGCCATCTATATTGAGCATCCTGAGAACAGGGAGTATGCAGAGGCACTTCATGTGGCTCTTGGTGTTGCGGCTTATAAATCAGGATTTGTAAATCAGGGCACAGAGCAGCTTGAGAAAGCAATTTTTACAGGAGAAGAAAAAGGGCGACATAATAATATGCTCGCATTGTGGATGCTGGAGCAGGGCGCGCCTGAAGTGGCGGTCCGATACAATGACTTCGCCGTTCAGCAGGAATTCAAAGACGCAGCACTAACGCGCGCTGTTCTGCTTGCAGAAGCCGGCCGCATTGGAGAATCCATCATTGCATGGGATACCCTCGGCAGAAAAGGGAACAGCACCATTCAGTTTCTTTCCGAGCTCAGCAAGCGGGCATTGGGTGTGCAGCCGGGATTGTTTGATAACCTCAGCGATGAAGAGCGTTATGCCTTTTTCCGATATCGTCTGAAACCAGGCGATTCGGTTTTATTTAAAACTCTGCTGAATAAAATCAGTAACAACGATCTGAAAGTAAAGGCCATTTACGACAGAGCCTTAAAGCTTTTTGATTCCGGTTTACAGGATGAGGCCATAAGGGTTTACAGAATGACAGAGGGCATACCCATCACCAGTGAAAAATTATTTCACGATATCCAGTTGCTTGAGCTCAGAATACTTGCCGAAAGTGAACAGACAGGACGCAACTCCGGAAATCTGGCTGTACTTCTGAAGACCCGAGCAAATGAGAATTTTGTTTTCAATCCTGATGAGCTCGCTTTTCGTAAATATTTTGAAGCACTTACAGCACTGCCCGATACTGCTGCTGCCGCGCAGTCTTTTGAATGGATAGAAAGAAATAATTTACTGTGTGCTGATGGTATTATTGGCTACTCCGGTTTTTTGTCGGTGCAGAGAAAAGATCCGCTTGCGGCATATTCGGTTTTGGCCCGTGCGCTTCACCGGAACCCCTACTCTGTGAGGCTGCTCAAAGCATACATCACTTCCGCAGCAGTCCTGGGATTTCTTGATTATGCCGGTGATGCCATTGACACTCTTCAGGCCAAATTGGAACCTGCCGGTTTCAGGGATTTTATTGGCAACTTACCTCCTGCCATAAACAGACCCTGAACTGACCGGAACTTGATCTAATAAGCTATTTTTGGGGCTCAAAATCCTATGGATATAAAGCAAATCCCACTGAATGACCTCCACACCGCGCTGGGCGCGAAGATGGTCCCGTTTGCCGGTTACAATATGCCGGTACGATACAGCTCTGATATTGAAGAACACATGACCGTGCGAAACGGCGTCGGTGTATTTGATGTCTCGCACATGGGTGAGTTCAGAATCAAAGGCCCAAAAGCACTTGACCTGATTCAGCGGGTTACCAGCAATGACGCATCCAAACTGACAGACGGCCAGGCACAATACTCCTGTCTCCCCAATCTGGATGGCGGCATTGTAGATGATTTGCTGGTGTACCGGATTTCAGAACAGGACTATTTACTTGTTGTAAATGCCTCCAATATTGAAAAGGACTGGAACTGGATTTCTTCTTTCAATAAAGAGGGAGCCGAAATGACAAATGTCTCTGATGACTATTGCCTTTTTGCAGTTCAAGGACCAAAAGCGACAGAGGTATTGCAGAAGCTTACCGCCACAAATCTGAGTCAGATCAAATACTATCATTTTGCAATCGGAACTTTTGCCGGACACAATGATGTAATTATGAGCAACACGGGTTACACCGGTGCAGGTGGTTTTGAAATCTATGTTGATAAATCCGTTGCAGCAGCTGTCTGGAATTCCATTTTTGAAGCAGGTGCTGATTTCAATATTAAACCAATCGGTCTTGGTGCTCGGGATACGCTGAGACTGGAGATGGGATTTTGTCTTTACGGGAATGATATCGATGACACAACCTCTCCGCTGGAGGCAAACCTTGGATGGATCACTAAATTCACAAAGGAGTTTAACAACTCAGCATTTCTGAAGAATCAGAAAGAAATAGGTGTCACCAGAAAGCTCGTAGGTTTTAAAATGTCGGAGAAAGGAATACCCCGACATCATTACCCAATCAAAGATGCGGCAGGAAATGCAATCGGACATGTTACTTCAGGAACCATCTCCCCGGTGCTGGGCGTTGGCATCGGACTTGGTTATGTAAGCATTGAACACGCTGCTCCGGGAACAGAAATCTTTATTGAAATTCGCAATCAGTCCATCAAAGCAATTGTTCATAAACTCCCAATATTTTGATTGATTTGGCCACAAAGAATTCCATAGAAGTTTGTCTGAGTCCTGATCTTTTGCATCTCTATGATGTAACAGGCAAAACTGTCGTGGTTACGGATATCTTACGGGCCACCTCTTGCATGGTGACAGCTTTTGCGCATGGTGCTGCCTCCATAAAACCTTATGCAGATCTTGAGGAATGCCGCCAGGCTGCATCAGAAGGTTATGAAACCAGCGGAGAGAGAAACGGTATTAAAGTGGAAGGCTTTGACCGTGGAAATTCTCCATTTGAGTATATGCATGAGGGAATCAGAGGAAAGAATATCGCTTTCACCACTACCAACGGAACACAGGCAATTGAAAAGGCCCGAAAAGCAAAGCACTTGCTGATTGGCGCATTTTTAAATGTCTCTGCAACGGCAGATATGGCAGCCTCATTGAATGAAGATTTGATTATTGTTTGTGCGGGGTGGAAGGGCCGGTTTAATCTGGAGGATACTCTTTTTGCAGGTGCACTTGCCTGCCGGCTGGAATCAACTTTTCGGAGTGATGATGACGCGGTAATTGCAGCTGTAACCCTTTACAGGGAAGCAAAAAATGATTTTGTGGCATTCCTGAATCGTTCTTCGCATGTTCAGCGGCTTAACAGGCTGAACATCCATGAGGACATGGCTTTTTGTGTAAAAGAGGATGAGTATTCGGTAGTCCCTGCACTCAAGGGAGATCACCTCACTGTTTGAGTTTTTTCTTTTTTGGTTTTGCAGCGAGTTTCGGATTGGCATGATGACGGTCCTTATCGCGTTGGGTTTTTTTCATCATGTTTTTCTTGACTGCCTTTGTAAGATCAACGCCTGTCTGATTGGCCAGACAAACAAGCACGAACAGTACATCCGCAAACTCATCGGCTAATTCTTTACCCTTGTCGGATTCCTTCTCTGACTGCTCTCCGTATCTTCTGGCAATGAGCCTTGCTACCTCCCCGACTTCTTCTGTCAGAAGCGCCATATTGGTTAACTCATTAAAATAGCGGACACCGTATGCCTTAACCCACCGGTCAACAGATGATTGAAGCTCACTTATTTTCATAACCTTTGTTTTAAATACGCGCCCCTGACAGGGTTTTTCTAATTTTAAATCCGTAAAAAATTTCTGCTGCCATGAAGATATTAAAAAAGGTATTGCTCGGACTGATTCTGCTGGTGCTTCTGTTTTGTATCGGAGGTTATCTCTGGTTTCGCACCACCATCCCGGATTATGAAGGGAGTTTAAGCCTGAAAGGATTACAGTCGGAGGTGAATGTCACTTTTGATGATTATGGCGTACCGCACATTGAAGCCGGAAATGCTCATGATGCCTATATGGCACTGGGATATGTTCATGCTCAGGACAGGTTGTTTCAGATGGAAATGCTGAGAAGACTGGCTGGCGGACGATTGTCTGAAGTGCTGGGCAAAGATCTTCTTGAAGTTGATAAATTATTCCGAACCCTGGGTTTGAATAAATGGGCGAAGAAGAATGCAGAAGATTTTTTAGTGAAAAGTAAAGGCGAGGATGTGGATGCAGCTCTTGCTTATCTGGAAGGCATCAACAGTTTTGTTTCAGAGGGAAAAATACCAATTGAATTTACTCTTATCGGAATACCAATTACTCCTTTTACTCCTGAGGACATGTTCATGACGGCAGGTTATATGGCATTCAGTTTTGCAGAGGGCATGAGAGTTGACCCGGTCATGGAAATGCTTGAAACCAAATATCCCGGATATGCACAGGAGGCATTTGGTTCGCTCTCGGATAATTTCAACCGGACTAACAAGGCAAAAAGTTTTCAGGGTACTCCTGTAACTGTCAGCAATGCCATGGCAGTAACGCTCAACAATGCACTGGAAAAAATACCGGTACCATTGATGATCGGAAGCAATGCCTGGGTTTTATCAGGTCAGCTGACAAAATCAGGCAAACCGATTCTTGCCAACGACACCCATATTGGATTCGCGCAGCCTGCGGTCTGGTATGAGGCTGCCCTCTCCTATCCCGGCTTCTCCTTCTATGGTCACCATATTGCCGGAGTCCCGTTTGGTGTGCTTGGTAACAATTCTTTCTGCGCCTGGGGCATCACCATGTTTGAGAATGACGACATGGATTTTTACCGGGAAAAAACAGATCCCAATGATTCAACAAAAATTCTGTTTGGTACCGCCCTTGATGACGATGGACAGGCAAACTTCACTTCCATTCCCATGGAAATCAGAGAAGAAGTCATTAAGGTCAAGGAAGAAAAAGAATTCAGGTTAACAGTCCGCACCACACCGCATGGACCGGTGTTGAACGGACTGGCTAAGGGCGTTGAAGGTTCTGATCCTATTTCCTTATGGTGGACTTTTCTTCAGCAGCCGGTTGGACTTATTAAAAGTTTTTATAATCTTAATCATGCCAGTTCAATAGAGGAAGCAAGGAGTGCAGTATCAGGCATTGCAGCTCCCGGTTTAAATATTGTTTATGCCGATACGCTTGGAAATATTGCCTGGTGGGCAGCGGGCGGGCTGCCGGTCCGTACCGAAGATCAGATTCTTCGGAGCAGGAGATTTCTGGACGGAGCAGCAGGGAATGATGAGCACAATGAATTTTATCAGTTTGATAAAAACCCACAGGCCATCAATCCACCCTGGGGATATCTGCATACCGGTAACAATCAACCGGACAGCGTTGACGGAGTTTTATATCCCGGGTATTACTACCCCATTGACCGGGCCGGAAGAATTGAAGACCTGATCAGATTAAAAAAAGACTGGACTGCTGAAGAGGTTATCAGGATGCAACTTGATAATGTTTCCACAACGGCTCCAATGACAGCAAAAGAAATAGCAAGGCTTACCGGCGAGAAAACTCTTTCTCAAATTCTGAATAACTGGAATGGTGCACATGGACTGGATGACAACGGACCCACTGTTTACTATAATATGCTCTCGCAGATAATTTATCTGGCCATGGCTGATGAAATCGGCGCTGATGTTGTAAAGCAATTGGTTGCCACCAGCGTGCCGAAGGGCTGGTTCACCAACTTCGTAAAAAATGACAGCAGCCGTTGGTGGGACAATGTGAAAACCGCTGAAAAGGAAACAAGACAGGATATTTTCAAAAAAGCGGCAGAAAGAGCCCTGATTAATCTGAGGGTAACTTGTGGTATTGAACCCTCGGACTGGAAATGGACTAAGGTCCACACCTTAAAGCATGCCCATCCTCTTGGTGCCGTGAAAATGCTTGATCAAATTTTCAGCGTCGGGCCTTTTCCTGTACCCGGCGGTAATGAAGTCATTAATAACCTCATGTTTGATCTGGATACTACCGGTGTATTTGAAGTTAAGGCCGGCCCGGCTTTGCGTAAGGTTCATGACCTGACGGACCTGACATCAGGCTTGACCGTTTCACCTACCGGACAGTCCGGTGTCATAGGTAGTCCGTTCTATGGGAGTGAGGGCAAGTTATTTGCTGAGGGCGGGATCAGAGAAATGAATCTGAAGGCTAAGCCCGGTCAGGGTAGCATTTTAAAACTGGTTCCGGCCGCAGAATAATAACTTTGCTATCCCATTTTGGGAATTTCATTTTATTTTATCTGATTCAGATAGTATCAACTACGATACAATCATTGCAAACAAGTTTTTTGGCTGTAATTTGAACAAAATCAATGTCCGAAAGTGTTTTCGGAAAAGTATTGTTCAACTATTGCAGGTGGCCACAAGAGCTAAAAATTTAGTTTTTACAGTTGTCCTCATCGCATCTGTAACCGGAGTTTGGGCGCAGGAGATATACCTTAAAATTGGTTTTCCTATTTTTTGCCACTTCTCCTGTGACTACAAAAAGAACATTCTCATTTACCAAGATTATATAATTATCCAGGAACTGGACGGGCTGAAGCGCGATTCAATTTATGTGCCTGCAGTCGGTGAAATGGTGGCTGGTCATAATGTTCATTTTCTTTATGACAGGGTTACATTTTCCAAAAAAGGAAGTGGCTATGTCTATCAGGTCATTGATGGAAAAGTAACCCGTGTTGACCGGTCGCTTGACCATAATTTTCAGCGGGATGCCATTGAATTTGTGCGCAATGATACCTTGTTCAGGCACGGGGGCCGGGGCTTCTGGGAAGCCAGGAACTTCTTTACATTTTTCAGCAATGAAACATTTGAATGGGAAATTGTACGGCCTGTTAAAGGCGATGAATTCCCTCCGGGCTTATTCCTGCACCAGGCACAGCTTTATGAAGATGAAATCTTTATTTACGGTGGCTTCACCATTAACCCGTTAGAACCAACCCGGGAAGATTTCAACGAGGTTGTCTGGAAATTCAATTTTAAAGAACAATCCTGGACAAGGCTTGGGAAGCTCTCTCCTGCAGTACTCTCAACAACTTTCGGACAAGAAAAATGGAGATATACTGATGTCACAAAAGTTTCTAAATACAAAGACCGCTATGTAACAACCCAGCAGTGGTTGTACAAAATCAATTTGTCTGAAAATAAAATTTGGAACCTACCGACCAGTCATCTGATCAAAAGAATTGATCCGCGCGAATCCTATGAGCACTTCATTTTTAATGAGCATATCTATTTTTATCAACAGGAGAACCATCACATCATCCGGCCGGATCTTATTATTTTCAGAGTTCCGCTTTCTGAAGTCAATGATGAATCTGCTTCTTATGACGATTTTTACATTCCTGTAACCACCAAAAGCTGGTACTGGGGATTGCTTGTTATTCCAGGGCTGGCTGCTTTGTTTCTTTTCAGGAAAAAGGTTGTGAAAAAAAATAAGCAAAGTGAAAAGGCTGTTGTAAATAAAACCGGATTACGTTACAAGGAAGTTGATTATTCTCTAAGTTCAACTGCTTCTACACTGTTGCAATTATTACTTTCGGAACAGCAGGAAGTTCCCTCTTCAAGAATAGTGGAGATCACCTCCAGGCCCGGACTGGATTATCCGAATCAGGTCAGGCTAAAGAATCAGGTTATTCGCTCACTCAATCTTGAGTTAAGATCCATTTTCAGAACCAATGAGGACCTAATCCGACAAACATCTTCAGCAGTTGATCGCCGGATTAAATGTTATAAGATTGACCGGTCATTTTTTGAGGTAGAATCTGAAAACACCCTATGAGACAATTTTACCTGATCCTGCTGCTTATTTTTCCTACATGCCTAACCATGGCTTCCGGAATTGACAGCCTGAGGGGAATTATGCGTTCTTTTTACTATCCGGAAAGAGATCTGATCGTACGCACTTATCTGGATGGTATTTCTGTCTTATCACCGGATCAGCCTTCATCAGAAAAAAGAAGATTTATTAAAAAATGGTCTATAGAAGAAGCTTTGAGCAACTTCTACTTTGATAAGGATGATCTGTACATGGTTCATCAACTGAACGGGTCAGTTTTCAGGGTAATTAATGACAGTCTTGAGGTGATTGAAAAAATGGAACATTTAAAAATGTTCATTGAAGCAAAATCCTTCATTTATGACTCTTCCTTCTATATGCTTGGAGGGTATGGATTATGGTCGGTACGCGATAAGCTGGTTCGGCTCAATGAGTTCCACCGCTGGGAGCCGGTGTTGCTTTGTAAGAGAGGAAAAAATACAAAAGCATCCGAGTTGTTCCCGGGTATGTTTGGAGGGCAGGCTATTATTTCAAGAGATAAATTATATGTTTTTAATGGTCGCACAATTAACATGGCTGATCCTTTAGAAAAGCCATTACTAAAAGATGTCTGGCAATTTGATTTCGTTAATAAAACATGGAGCAACCTCGGTGCACTTAATGAGGATTTGTTTTTTGAAGTTCCGGAAAGGTATGCAACAATAAAATTACAAGACAGGCATCTGATTTTTAAAAAACAGAAAGCCTTAATTGAATTATTTCCGCAGGACAATCGGGTAGTGCTATATGAGCATACGCTCATCAGCATGGAGGTAATGAATGGTGATTTTTTTCAGCTTCCTGCCTTTCTGCGCAAGGGAAGAGTGTACTTCTACAGGAATTATAATTCGGCAAAAAATCTGGCTGAAGAGAAAAGGACCTATGAATTCACCTCGGTACCGGTAGAAGCCTTATATGGCGCCAGGATTGGAGAGGATGTATTTTACAAGGAAAGCTGGAGTTGGTTGAAGTCCCCCGTTTTATGGATAATTTCTGCAACCGTATTTATTACAGGAGTTGGTGGTTTTTTCTATTCCCGCAAGCCGCGGTTTAAACCAAAATTAACTGATACAGGAGTTCGTTACCGCGGAAAACATTATGATATCTCTTTGGTCAACCTCACGGTACTTAAAAAGCTTTATAATTCGCAGGGACCCGTGTCTTCACAGGAAATTATGGAGATTGTTCAAAACCCCAATCTGCAATACTCACATAACAACCGCATGAAAAATGATGTGATCCGCCAGCTCAATATTCAGTTACAATCCATTTTGAATACCGGTGAAGAGCTTATTACCATGACCAATTCTGAAACCGATAAGCGGTACAAGTGGTATGAACTTAAGAGGGGATTGTTTCAGGGGTAGGGGCTGAAGGGTGGTTATTTCAGGAATTTACCACTTCTGACCGGCGCCTTGATTTCCGCTCGGGCCAGTTTTCCCCCTGGGGTTGGCTATTGACATTCCCGGGGCAGCGACACGCACATAGGCTCTGACAATCTGCACTTGAGGGTTACAAGTTATCATTTGAGCGTTTCAAATTATC
>JBMTCO010000012.1:0-35217 GCA_049430945.1 Cyclobacteriaceae bacterium | reverse complement strand
AAGGTCTTCACGAACTCCAAGGGTGGTCAGATCATCTTTTTCAGAGGACTCCGTAGCTTTTTCAGGTCGCATCTGTGGAAAAAACAAAACATCCTGGATAGAATGCGAGTTGGTCATTATCATCGAAAGCCTGTCAATACCGATACCCAGACCTGCGGTTGGCGGCATTCCAAATTCTATGGCTCGCAAAAAATCCTCATCAAGGGTCATAGCCTCCTCGTCACCGCGCTTGCCAAGCTCGAGCTGCTCTTCAAATCTTGCACGCTGATCAATAGGGTCATTGAGTTCCGAGAATGCATTTGCAATTTCCTTTCTGTTGCAAATGGCCTCAAAACGCTCCACGAGACCCGGCTTTGTACGATGCTTTTTTGCTAGCGGAGACATTTCAACAGGATAATCAGTTATGAAGGTTGGCTGAATTATAAATGGCTCACATTTCTCTCCGAATATCTGGTCAATCAACTTTCCTTTTCCCATTGTTTTGTCGAACGGAACATCAATTTGTTTACAAACCCCTGCAAGGGCATTTTCATCCATTTCTGAAATATTAATGCCTGTGAAATGTTCGATCGCCTCAAACATAGTGAACCGTTTCCACGGCCTGCGGAAATCAATCTGCTGATCCCCTACTGTAACCAGGGTTGTTCCGTGAAGGTCAACTGCTACCTTTTCGACCATCTCCTCCACCAGCTCCATCATCCAGTTATAGTCCTTATAGGCCACATAAAGTTCCACTTGGGTAAACTCAGGATTATGAAATCTGGACATTCCTTCGTTCCGGAAATCCTTTGAAAACTCAAAAACCCCATTATATCCACCAACGATCAGGCGCTTCAGATACAATTCATTTGCTATACGCAGATAAAGCGTCATATCAAGCGTATTGTGATGGGTCTTAAAAGGTCTGGCAGCAGCACCTCCATAAAGTGGTTGAAGAATTGGCGTTTCAACTTCAAGATATCCGCGCCCGCTGAGGTAATCCCTCATGGAGTTAACAAGTTTTGTCCTCTGGACAAAAACTTCACGCACATGTGGATTCACAACCAGATCCACATACCGCATCCTGTAACGCTGTTCAGGGTCAGTAAATGCATCGTGCTGAATAACATTACCTTGTTCATCGGTTGTTTCCTTGACCACAGGCAGCGGGCGAAGCGCCTTTGAAAGCAGTTTCAGTTCTGTTACATGGAGTGAGACCTCTCCGGTTTGAGTAGTGAAAACATATCCTTTTACTCCAATAATATCACCAATGTCAAGCAGTTTTTTGAATACTGTATTGTAAAAGGCCTTGTCTTCTCCCGGGCATAAGTCATCACGTCTTACATATATCTGAATCTTTCCGGATTCATCCTGCAGTTCAGCAAAAGACGCATTACCCATAATCCGGCGACTCATGAGACGACCGGCTATTGACACATCTTTATAATCAAGCTTGGCCTGCGGGTAATGTTTATGTATGTCGGCAGCAGAAGTGTTGACAGGAAATCCTTCTGCCGGCCATGGGTTGATGCCTAATTTTTCAAGTTCCGAAACGCTTTGTCTGCGCTGAATTTCCTGTTCGCTGAGTGCCATAATGTTAATGCGGGAACCTCCCGTTAAAGTCGGCAAATGTAAATATTCCTGAGGAGAATGTGAGTGGAAACCGTTCAGGAAGCCTTTTTCCGGCGGTTGACTTCTTTACGAATCAGGAGAAGCTCCCGGCTGCTTTGCCCTGCCACGCTGGTATTTTCTTCAGCTCTTCTGAGCAGATATGGCACAACGCTTTTTACAGGACCAAAAGGCACATACTTTACCACCTGATAACCGGCAAGTGCCAGATTAAAAGAAATATGGTCACTCATGCCAAGAAGCTGAGAAAACCACACTTCGGATGCCATACCACGATCTCTGTTTTTTTTATGAAGGCTTGCCAGTTTCAGATTGCTCTCTTCATTATGGGAGCCGCAGACAAGCTGAATGTGCCCTGTATTGGCCATGCAATAATCAAGTCCCTCATTATATGCTTTATCTGTTGCCGCTTTATCCGGCCATATCGGATCAGAGTAGTTTAATTCCACAGCACGCTTACGCTCCTTTTCCATATAGGCACCGCGCACCATTTTCACTCCCAGAAAATAACCGCCCGCCTGTGCGGCATCCGATGCGGCCTTCAATCTTTGGGGGGCATCTTTACGGTACATCTGACAGGTAAAGTAAACAAGGGCTTTGGTACGATTATACTTTTCCATCATTTCTGCAGCGATTGCATCAATCGGATCCTGGATCCAGGATTCCTCGGCATCAACCATAACAGGAATTCCTGACTCTGCGGCTTTAGCGCAAATTTTTTCAACACGTTTTCGAACACGGGCGAAAGTCTCAGTCTCTTCAGAAGTCAGTGGCTCCTTACACTGAATCTTTTCAAGCAGCTCCATACTGGCCATGCCGGTGACTTTAAATACACAAAATGGCACATTGGAAGATGTACGTGCCTCATCAAGGGTTGTGATAACCTCATCACAGGTCCGGTCAAATCCCTTTTCAGATTTCTCACCCTCCACAGCGTAATCGAGAATTGTTTTTACCTGAAAATCCCCAAGCTTTGAAATCAATTTTCTGCTGTCCTCAATGGTTTCCCCGCCGCAAAAATGCCGAAAAACCGTGTTCCGGAGCAGGGGCGTTACAGGCAGGCGGAGCATCAAAGCAAGACGCACCAGACCCGTACCAAGTGTAGATACCAGGGGATTGTTAACAACTGAAAAAATGAAGTGAGCCCTTCGCATTTCTGCGTTATCCTTGTAACGGAACGCAACTTCTGTGTTATCAAAATTCAAATTTGGATGCTCGTTGTTCATCACCATCAAAAGCGCCACAAATATAACGGGCGTTAGGTTCTTTCAAACTTTTTCAGCATCAGGCAACTGATTTATTTCACCTAATTTCGCTTTGAAAATGTCTATGAACGAGGAAGACAATTGTATCGTCACAACGGAAATCTGCTCGGTGCTTTCAGAAAGGATCAGCCGGTTAAAACCTTCATCGGTTACAGTCCTTACTGATACGAATACCAAAGCGTTTTGCTACCCTCATTTCAGCAGTGTTTTACCGGCGCATGAACTCATTACTGTTTCCCCCGGAGAAAATCATAAAAATCTTAAAGGTGCAGAGGAAATCTGGACCGCACTCACACGGTTGCAGGTGGACAGAAAAGGTCTTCTAATTATTTCTGGAGGCGGAGTTCTGGGTGATATGGGCGGATTTTGCGCAGCCACATTTAAAAGAGGCATTGAATTTATTCTTATTCCAACCACACTACTGGCTCAGGTTGATGCAAGTGTTGGCGGAAAGCTGGGTATTGATTTTAACGACTTCAAAAACCACATCGGTGTATTCCGAGAACCTTATTGCACCATTATCGATACTGTATTTCTGAAGTCGCTTCCTGCTGCTGAATTAAGATCAGGCTTTGCTGAAATCATCAAGCATTGTCTGATTGCAGATCGCGACATGTGGGAAGTGATACTTAAAAAAAAATATTCAGAACAGGACTTGAATATTCTGGTATCGCATTCCGTCACAATCAAACGAAAAATTACAGAAACAGATCCTTCGGAATCCGGGCTTCGGAAGATTTTGAATTTTGGTCATACTATTGGTCATGCCATAGAGAGTGCAGCATTGCAAAACGGGAAGCCGCTGCTCCATGGTGAAGCCATTGCTGCCGGGATGATATGTGAATCATTCATTGCACAGAAAAAAAATATGATCAGCATCCCGGAGCTATCCCGGATCTCTGATTATCTCATTTCCATTTACGGGCATCAAAGTCCGCAAAAAAATCCTGATGATCTGATAAACCTGATGTTGCAGGATAAAAAAAATGAGGGAAAAAAAATCCTGATGGCTTTGCCTGACGGAATTGGATCCTGCAAATGGGATATAGAAACACATCCATCAGATATTCTGGATGCACTTGATTACTACAATAAACTGAATCCTTAGAGGTAGAATAAAATCCATGTCTGAGCTCCGCATTTCAAAAAAATCTGCCGTAACAGGCATTATTAATAATCTTCCGGCATCAAAAAGTGTAAGCAACCGTGTGTTGGTACTTGATGCCTTAAGCGGATTCAGTTCTGAAATCTCCAATCTCTCAGAAGCCAGAGATACTGTTCTTATGAATGCGCTGGTCAGAAGCAATGAAAGGGAAATCAATGTCATGGATGCAGGAACAACCATGAGGTTTCTGACAGCCTTCTATGCTATTTCAGGAACAAACCGAATCATGACAGGAACGGACAGAATGAAGGAACGTCCGATCTACCCTCTTGTTGATGCATTGCGTACCATCGGTGCAGACATTCGCTATTTAGGAAGAGAGGGATATCCCCCGCTCGAAATACTTGGATTTTCTGGGCAAAAGGCAACTGAGGTATTTGTTCCGGGAAACCTGAGCAGCCAATACATATCCGCACTGATGATGATAGGGCCGGCTCTACCTGAAGGACTTAAGATTCGGCTTACCGGTCATGTGGGAAGCAGACCATACATTCATATTACAGAGGAAATCATCAGAATGTTTGGAGGACAAATCAGTTTCAGGGATGATGTGATAGAAATAATGCCTGGAGGATTAAAGTCTGTAAAATATTCCATTGAGCCGGACTGGTCTGCGGCAAGTTACTGGTTCTCCTTCTGTGCACTTGCTGAAAATTCAGAACTAACGTTACCGGGAAATTTTGAAAGTTCTTTTCAGGGTGATCAGGTCATTTGCGATGCTGCCCTTTTACTTGGAGTACGTTCCGTACGATCTGCTCAGCAACTTATTCTCAGCAAAACAGAGTCTGAAAAATACATTGAATGGGATTTCAATGACTGCCCGGATCTGGCACAAACCATCCTGCCATTGTGCGCCATTAAAGGGATCAATGGATGTTTCACAGGACTTGAAAGTCTGAGGATAAAAGAAACAGACAGAATTCTTGCGTTGCAGCAGGAGCTTTCAAAAATCGGCGCCATACTTTCTGAGCCTGTTACAGGCACATGGCAACTCGCCCCTGCAGATAAAATTCCCGGATCTATTTTTATTAAAACCTACCATGATCACCGAATGGCCATGGGCTTTGCACCCTGGACTACAATAGTTAACGTCACCATCGAAGACCGAAGCGTGGTCAATAAATCTTACCCGGGTTTCTGGGATGACTTATCGGGCCTCGGATTTGATTTGAAATAAATCGAAGCCCGTAAAATCCTGTAATCGGCTTACCGTATGTACCTGAAGTCTATGCCCGGCTTCACAGCAAGCAACACTTCATAAATCAATCTGATAACGTTTTCCACGTCATCTTTATGAACAGTTTCAACCGTGGTGTGCATGTACTTCAGGGGGAGTGAAATCAATGCCGAAGCCACGCCCTCTGCCGAATAAGCAAATGAGTCTGTATCAGTTCCCGTAGACCTTGAAACGGCCTGACGCTGGAAATCAACCTTTTTCTTTTCAGCAACTTCAATGATCATTTTCAGAACATTATTCTGAACAGCAGGACCATAACATAAAACCGGACCAAGCCCGCACTTCAGATTACCACTCTCTTTCTTATTATACATAGGTGACTGCGTGTCATGGGTAACATCTGTACAGATTGCAAGATCGGGCTTTAACCGGCGGCTGATCATTTCAGCACCCCGAAGACCTATTTCCTCCTGAACTGCGTTTACAATATAGAGGCAATAAGGAAGTTTCTTTTTGTTTTCAGAAATTCTTCTGGCAACCTCGGCGATCATAAATCCGCCCATTCTGTTATCCAGAGCGCGGCCGGTCAGAAATTTCTTGTTCAGTTCCATCAGGCCATCTTCAAAAGTGATGACACAGCCTACATGGACACCCATCGCCTCAACCTCCTTTTTATTTTCAGCTCCGATGTCAATAAAGATATTTTTAAGTGTAGGTGTCTCCTCCTTGCCGGCATCACGAACATGAATTGCCGGCCACCCGAAAACTCCCTTTACAATTCCTTTGGCAGTATGAATGTTGACCCTCATAGACGGCGCAATCTGGTGATCAGAACCGCCATTTCGGCGAACATAGATATACCCCTCTTCGGTTATATAATTTACAAACCAGCTAATCTCATCCGCATGGGCTTCAATAACAACTTTGTATTTCCCCTTAGGATTGATTACTGCTGCAACACTTCCATAGACATCCACAATATAATCATCCACATAAGGCTTAAGGTAATCAAGCCATATCTGCTGACCAGAAGATTCAAATCCTGTAGGTGAAGCGTTGTTCAGATAGTTGAAAAGAAACTGGCGGCTCTGCTTATCCATATCAAAAGTTTTTTATTTCGAATGCAAAGTTAATTCAATTTCAACCTGTTTGGTGAGACCGTTGCACGGATTCCATCTTTTTCAAGCTCCAAACTATTAACTTGCAGGCTTTTATTTTATTTCCCATTGGCAATCATCGGAAACGATATCCTCAGGGCCGGAAAAATCCTTGAAAGCGGAGGGCTGGTTGCCATCCCAACAGAAACAGTTTACGGACTTGCAGGAAATGCTCTGAATGAGAAGGCTGTATCAGGTATTTTTCTTGCAAAAAAACGTCCTGCATTCGATCCGCTTATTGTTCATGTTAGCTGTTCTGACAGATTAAGGGAATTTGCAGAAGAAATTCCGGCGACTGCAGAAAAACTTATTGAGTCATTATGGCCTGGTCCCTTAACTATTTTGCTGAAGCGGAAAAATATAATTCCAGATCTGGTAACCTCCGGACTTGAGCGTGCAGGTTTCAGGTGTCCGGCACATCCTCTTACACTGGAACTTTTACGAAGCCTTCCCTTTCCCCTTGCGGCTCCAAGTGCCAACCCATTCGGTTATATCAGTCCTACCACTGCAGCACATGTAGAAGAACAACTCGGTAGTAAAATTGAATATATCCTCGATGGAGGTCCCTGTATGGTTGGTGTGGAATCCACCATCATCGGGTTTGAAAACGATGAACCGGTTTTATACAGGCCCGGAGGAGTTGAAACAGAGGAGCTCGAAAAATATCTGGGTAAAATTCGCCTTCCTTCGTCCTCAGCAGCAGGTCCTTCTGCACCCGGTCAATTAATCAGCCACTATGCACCGCGCAAAAAAATGATCCTGGGTGAATTACCGAACCTAATGGAACATTATAAAAATCAAAAATTCGCTGTGCTATCCTTCAGCATGGATTATGGCGTAAAATATCAGCGGATACTATCGCGGCATGGTGATACTTCGGAGGCTGCAAGGAATCTTTTTCGGTTCATGAGAGAACTTGACGCAACTCCTGTAGACTTTATCCTGACAGAAGCTGTTCCCGGTGAGGGACTGGGACGAGCCATCAACGACCGACTGAACAGGGCGTCCGCCTGAATCAGGAAAAACCCAGTTTGCTGCGCACGCGGGAAAGCACAGAATGAGCTACAGCTCTTGCCTTTTCCTCGCCATACTTAAGCTTCTGCTCCAGTGCATCAGCGTTGGAAATATAATGAGCGTAGGCTTCACGCTCTTTTGAAAACCTGGAAACTATAAGCTCGAATAATTCCTGTTTCGCCTGCCCGTACCCGTAATTACCGGCCAGATATTTATTTCGCATTTCCAGGACCTCAGATTCGTTTGCGAGTAAACGGTAAATCGCAAACACATTGTCAACATCAGGGTTTTTTGGTGCTTCCACCGGGGTGCTGTCTGTACGAATGGACATTATCTGCTTTCGAAGATCCTTATCAGAAAGAAAGATATCAATGATGTTGCCGTATGATTTGCTCATCTTAAGACCATCTGTACCGGGAATGGTCATGACATGCTCTTCAATCCGGGCCTCAGGAAGCACAAAGGTTTCTCCATAAGTATTATTAAAAGCGGATGCAATATCTCTGCACATTTCAAGATGCTGCTTCTGGTCCTTTCCAACCGGGACAATATTCGCATCATACAGAATTATGTCTGCAGTCATCAGCACCGGATAGGTGAATAGACCTGCATTAACATCGGAGAGGCGCTCTGATTTATCCTTAAAACTATGGGCATTGGCCAGCATCGGAAAGGGCGTCAGGCAGTTCAGATACCAAGTTAATTCACATACTTCAGGAATTCTGCTTTGCCTGTAAAGACAATTTTTTTCAATATCAAAACCAAATGCAAGCCATGCGGCAGCAACTGCGTTGGTGTTGGCCTGACGGGTAGCTGAATCTTTGATGGTTGTAAGTGAATGCAGATCCGCAATAAAGAAGAATGAGTCATTCCCGACGAGCTGCGAGAGGCGGATAGCCGGAATGATGGCGCCAAGCAGATTGCCCAGATGGGGCTTTCCGCTGCTTTGAATTCCGGTTAGTATTCTGGCCATTGGAAATTTAGGATTTAGTTAAGCCGCAAATAAAATGTGTGACTCGAAATTAGGCTAATTTTACAGTGGATTTTATGAAACAGGTGGTGATCTTTTTTTGTGTGTGGGTGGCTGATGTGTCCGGACAGACACAAACCAAAATTTCATTTCACAAAGATTTACATGATTTTGGAATAATTTCAGAAAGCGGGGGCAACGTTTCTCACACCTTTGTTTTCAGGAACATTACAGAGCAAACTGTTGAAATAAAAGATGTTGAGACCAGTTGCGGTTGTACGGTGACAGAATGGACTAATGAACCTGTAAAACCCGGGAAAGAAGGCCAGATTGAAGTCTTGTTTAATCCCTCAGGAAGGCCAGGTTTTTTCAGGAAGTCAATCCAGGTAACTTTTCTTCCTGGTTCAGTCATAGCAATTCTTCAAGTCAGTGGTCAGGTTATGGAAAAAAGTAAACCGCCCAAGGAAATTTTTGACCACCGCGACGGTCAACTGATGACAAGATCTTCAGGATTTAACCTTGGAAAAGTTTATATCAATCAGGAGTCAGTTACGCAGAATTTCAATTTATATAATAATGGCTCCACCATTCTTAAAATCAACGGTGCAGATTTTGCCGAACATCTCACCGTGAAGTTCCCTAAAGAAATCAAACCCGGAGACACCGGAGTCTTGTCAATAAAATATAATCCTTCAAAAAAAACAGTCTTTGGCCTTCTGACTGAGCAACTGGAACTTTTCACCAGTGATGCAGAAAATCCTGTGAAATATTTTTCAGTGATTGCCACCATTGAGGAGTTTTTTCCTGTGATCTCTCCGGAATTATTGGATCGTGCGCCACGAATGGATTTATCGGTTTCTGAAATCAAGTTTCAGACATTGAAACAGGAAATAATATTTGAGAAAGAGATATCCTTCAGAAATACGGGAAAAGCCACTTTAAAAATCCGGTCAATAGTTCCGAACTGTACCTGCATTTCTGCATTTACTGACTCTGATGAAGTTCTTCCCGGAAATTCAGGAAAAATCAGCATCAGGTTCAACCCGGCAGGCAGACCCGGCAGACAGATTAAATCCTTAATGATTTACAGCAATGACCCTCAGCATCCTATGCAAAGGATTACTTTGAACGGATTAGTCGCTGAATAAAAAGTCCTAAAGCCTGAAATCGTGCAGAATGATGTCATCAAGTCCTGACTGGTCAAACGGATTTTCCATCTGCTCCTGAATATTATAAAGTGTAATCAGAAGCAAGGAAGACAAAAAGCAGATGATGTATACCAGCCATGAATCCTCAAAACCAATGTGATGGAGGAGTACAGGAGCATTAACAAATGAATACAGGTAAATAAAAACGATACAGTACATCCGCAGTCCCTGTACCGTCTGGTGCCTTGACATGGATATAAGGTAAGAGGCACCTCGATAGGTATCCTTCATATACCGGATTATCCGCTGGATAATAGACTGGGAAATCAGACCTTTGTTTGACCGGATGAAAACAAATACCTCGTCCATTTCAGTGTTGATTTCCTTAATGGATAGTTTAGGATTTGCAAGCCAGCCAAGGAGGTGATCGCCTACTTTTTGAAGCATTTTCCTTGCTTCTTCTTTTTGCCTTGAGGGGAGTTTTTTTTCAAACTGAAAACACTGATGGACGGTCACAAGTGATGATTTGAAAAGGCTCAGGAACTCCAGAGCCCGTTCCCTTCTCTTGAAGGCTGCCTGAATGGAGAAGCTCAGGGGAAAAGTAATTGCCAGATTCAGAAGCAATAGGTCATAATTATAATCTATTTCAAAAAGAACCGCGGCGTAACAGCTTCCGGTTGAAACCATCAAAACAAAAATCGTCTGTTGATTTATAAGCTTGACAAAGCGTAAATATGACATTGCATTAGGGTTTAAAACATATTAGGACTTCCAAATTAAGGATTTTCAGGAAATTCTGTCTTTTTAAGATCCAAACAAAATATTTACTGGGCTATCAGCCTCCAGACCAAGAAGTCGGCTGCCATTACCGCGGTAAATGCCCACTTCCAGCAAACCAAGACTATTGAACAGTGCAAAACAATCTCCAGGTTCAGACTGGTGATAATAAGTCTGAATGCGGTCAGCTCTTTCCCGGCCAAATTTTACAGAAAATGAGCGCCCGCCAAAGACCTTCTCAAAGGCTTCTCTTGAGATATTGGTAATCAGATTACCATGACCATCAACGTACAAAACATATCCCAGGATAGATTGTGGTGTGACTTTAAGAAGCCTATCTGTGAGTCGGCGCGCTCCCGGAAGGAGCCTGCCAAGGTCAGGGAGGGGCACACCACTGGCGAGCTTTGCAGCAGCAGGAGCCAGAATATCACGTTCCGGAAAAGTTGTACGTATGGCTGCGGGTGAATTGAGACCAACCGGATTTATTACAGGTTTTTCACTCAGAAGTGCAAAAATTCCATTGTCTGGACCAACAAAAAAATGGTCTTCAATTGCAGCGGCTATATAACCTTCCTCTGAAGCCGCCACTGCGTCAACACCAATCAGGTGAACGGTGCCTTTGGGGAAATCCCTGAATACAGAACGCAAAACAAACGCAGCCTGCGGGATATCGCCTTCATCAATCATGTGTGATATATCTTCAATCCTCAGCCCCGGGTTAACGGAAAGTATTTTCGCCCTGACAGAGGCAACATAATGATCCCTTACGCCTGAATCGGTTATCAGAGTGATGATGGCCATGGGCAGTTTGAGATCGGAATCATTAAATTTGGTCAAAAATAATAAAGAACAAGCATCCTGCATCTTTGCCAAAGATTGATCACAGACAGACCCCATGATTGAAAAAACCATCACCCTTGAAGACATCGCCCTTGCCGAATTTCTGGGGGTTGAAAATCGTAACATCAATGTTGTATCTGGTGCCTTTCCAAAAAGCAGGATTGTTTCAAGAGGAAATGAAATTCAGATTAAAGGGGAAGCAGAAGAAGTTGTCCGAATCAGTGATATCCTGGAAACACTGGTTGGTCACTTTCATAATTATGGAAACCTCAGCGAAGACCATGTAAAGGGTTATCTTGACAGGGAACATGCAGATCAGACCAGTCAGCCAAATCCGGAGGGCGTAATTTTATTTGGAACCCGTGGCAATCCGATCCGTCCTAAAACACCTAACCAGCGACGGCTTGTTGAAGCCATCACAAAAAATGATCTGGTTTTTGCACTGGGACCTGCGGGAACAGGAAAAACCTATATTTCAGTCGCTATGGCCGTTCGTGCGCTGAAAAACAAGGAGGTCAGGAAGATCATAATTACAAGGCCTGCCGTTGAGGCTGGTGAGAATCTGGGATTTCTTCCGGGGGATCTGAAAGAAAAAATTGATCCTTACTTGCGGCCAATTTATGATGCACTGAATGACATGATCCCATTTGAGCGACTCAGATTGTTCATGGAAAGGGAGACCATTGAAATTGCGCCGCTGGCATACATGAGGGGCAGAACACTCAATAATGCTTTTATTTTACTGGACGAAGCACAGAATACAACCCCCATGCAGATGAAAATGTTTCTTACCCGCATGGGACCTGAATCTAAAATGATTGTTACGGGCGATGGGTCGCAAATTGATCTTCCGCCAAATCAACGCTCTGGTTTAAAGGAAGCATTAAGTTATCTTAAAGCCGTCTCAGGCATTGGAATAGTTGAACTCGGTGCGCGCGACGTGGTCAGACATAAACTCGTTAAAGATATCATTGAGGCCTATCGCCTGAAAGGTAATCTGCCTGAAAACACTGAAGCTCAGGAAAACGGAGAAAAGGAATCAGATTCCTGAGACAATTATTTTAAGTTTCTCCATGGCTGCCAGGTTCAGCACATACCGGACCTGACGGCGGTCATCCTCCTTACGTTTCTGAAGGATGAGGTTATCCTCAGTTCTGGATAATCGCTTGTATTTTTCATTGATACCTTTAATAGAATCACTCCTTTGTTTCTTCTGAACCTCAATGGTCTTTTTTGAAGTGCCCAACAGCTCGTTTACATCATCAGGCAATAACTCGCATTTATCAGATTTTTGAATAGACCTTAAAATGTCAAGCTCAGGTTTTGTAAAAATTGATTCTGCCTGAAGCATGGTTTTGTGACCTGCCTTTGATCTTCTCCTTCTTATGAAAAGCAGAACTGATACAAATGCACCTGATCCAAACAGGAATAACCCGGCAAGTAAAATATTCCATTCTATAAGTTCATTTTGATTTGCCTCATCCCAAAGAGGTGCAACAGATCCGGAAAAATCAGTTGATGTAAGTCTTTGCTTCAGCAGTTTTCCGTCAGTTTTTAAAATTTTCAATGTATCCCGGCTGAACCAGGTTAAAAATCTACCCCTGTACCCCGAAGAATCGGAAAACACAGATGTGATCATATCTGAAATATTGCTTTTAGCAGGACTGATCCTGTTATTTTCATAATTAAGCAGATAAATTCTATTTCCTGAAGGAACTTTATTAATCACCAGTTCTCCTAAAGGATGCCAGGCAATACGGACAGACCTGTCAATAACATCGGATCCTTCTGAGGTAGGAAAGCCTGAAGGGAACCAGCGACGGGTTTTAAGGTCCAGGACATACATATTTCTGCCTGTGCGACCACCAGCCATTTCCTGATTGCCTGGGTACAGCCCGGGATTTTGTCCGATTTTGAAAATTTTTCCTTGTCTTGAGTTGAACCAGATGCCGGGAGCAGAGCCTGATTCTATCGATATATCCTTGTTGATATTCTCAAGAATCCAGTCTGATGCCTGCGGTTCATATTTCAGTAATAAGCCATTGTAATGGCCAAATCCAAAACCCCCAATGGAATACAGACTGTCATTAAGACAGAATTTAAAAGAACTGAAGTTATGACCATCAAAAACTGATTTATCCAATCGCCGGATTTCAGGCCCGGCAGAGGCCGAGTTAACTGCATACAAACGATTGGTTCCGTCAGGGAGAATTAACAATTGATTTCCACATTTTATAATATGATCCGGCCTGTCCTCTTTGTATGCAGGCTGCGCTAGGTCTTCTGGCCAGAATAGTACAGGTGCCCCGAAAGGATTGTAACTGTAGACTTCACCATTGTAATGAGGCTCTTGCAGCAAAACCCTGACAACGCCGGGGTTCAGTGCAGTTTGTCCATTGACCATTGAGATGGAAAAAAGGCAGATCAGTAAAAAGTTTCCAGACTTAAGGAGCATTAGAAGGGATAAGCCAACTAAAAAATGTTCAAGCACACAAAATGTCTAAAAAGCATCCTGAAACAATTAAAATTCAGGTGAAATTAGGTTATCCCCTATTTCTCATTTTGGGTTTATGGGGAAAAAGGATAGAATATCCTTTTAATGGATAAGGTATCCATGAGATAAGAATTTATCCTTAAACCCGGATCCTGACGAATGTTTTAAACCTGTTGCCGGACTATTAATAAAAAATAAAATAGCATCCATAACAGGCCTGTTAGTTGTTGTTTAGGTGAAAAATAATACCTCACCTATCGACACCTAATAAACTTATATGAATTGGAAGGACCATATAAACTGCATGATATATTTGATGGACTTATATGAGCACTCGCTTTTGATTGTTCATTAAAAATTCAAATTTGGTTTGGTTTACCCACCAGGTTAAAGACCGGTGAGGAGGAAGGTATCAGAAATTCTCTGATCCCGCGACAGTTTGCTATTGCAGCCTGACCTAAATAGTCGGGCTGCAGCAACTGTTACCTCCGAAAAAACATTGTTGCCGGCTTTAGCCAATTACCCGAACTTTACTGTGTCTTGTCAGCCTTATAATCGGGACTGTATGAAAAATCTTTTAATAGCTATTCTGGTGTGTGCCTCTTCAATTGACACTCAGGCACAACAAACAACTTACTGTAACCCAATTAATCTGGACTATGGCTATACCCCTATTCCTAATTTTTCAACCTGGGGCAGGCACCGTGCGACGGCCGATCCTGTAATTGTAAATTATAAGGGAGATTTTTTTCTATTCAGCACCAATCAGTGGGGCTACTGGTGGAGCAAAGACCTGAACGACTGGACTTTTGTTAACAGGAAATTTCTAAGACCATGGCACAATGTATATGATGAGTTATGTGCCCCCGGCGTAGGCATTCTTGGTGACACGCTACTTGTTTTCGGATCAACATATTCTAAAAATTTTACCCTTTGGATGAGTACCAACCCGTGGGAAGACTCCTGGAAGCCCCTGGTCGACTCCCTTGAAATCGGCGGATGGGATCCGGCATTTTTTACCGATGATGATGGTCGATTTTATATGTATAACGGGAGCAGTAACCGCTGGCCGCTTTATGGTATTGAACTAAACAGGAAGACTTTTAAACCTGTGGGCACAAGAAAAGAACTTTATTTCCTTGAAAGCTGGAGATATGGCTGGCATCGATTCGGAGAATATATGGATGATACTTTCCTGGATGGTTTTATTGAAGGTGCATGGATGACAAAACATAATGATAAATATTTTTTTCAGTACGCAGCACCCGGGACTGAATTCAGCGGCTATGCAGATGGAGTTGCGGTTGGCAACAGTCCGCTCGGCTCTTTTCAGAACCAGTCAGACCCCCTGAGCCTGAAAATGGGAGGCTTTGCCAGAGGGGCCGGTCATGGTGCAACTTTCCAGGATAATCAGAAGAACTGGTGGCACATCTCAACCATTGCAATTGGAGTGAAAAATAATTTTGAAAGAAGGCTTGGCCTTTGGCCCGCAGGCTTTGATAAGGACGATGTGATGTATTGTAACACCGCATTTGGTGATTACCCACACTATCTTCCCACCGCAGGAGAAGTAAAAAATGGGAAATTTACCGGATGGATGCTTCTGAATTATAAAAAGCCGGTAACCGTTTCAAGTACGCTGGGAGGTTATATGCCCAATAACGCGGTGGATGAAAGTATCAAAACTTACTGGAGTGCAGTAACCGGAAATCCCGGCGAGTGGATTGTTACTGATCTTGGAGCCCTTTCAACAGTTTATGGAATTCAGATAAATTATGCAGATCAGGATGTTACATTCCTCGGTAAAACAGAAGGAGAATACCACCAGTACAAAATATATCATTCTGCTGATGGCAAAAAATGGAAAGTTCTGATCGATAAGTCAGCAAACAAAAAAGATGTACCGCATGATTATGTTGAACTCAACACTCCGGTGCAGACCAGATACATCAAAATGGAAAACTTACATATCCCCTCCGGAAAATTTGCGCTGAGCGGACTCAGGGTTTTCGGGAAAGGTAATGGAAAGGTGCCGGATGCAATAAAAGACTTCATAGTACTTCGCACTGAAAAAGATAAACGAAGTGCCTGGATCAAATGGAGTCCTGTTGACATGGCAACAGGCTATAATATCTATCTGGGAACAGATCCTGAAAAATTATATACTTCTATAATGGTTTGTGAAGGCAATGACTTTTATTACAAAGGAATGGATCTGAAGAAGACTTATTACTACCGTATTGAAGCATTCAATGAAAACGGGATTTCTGCATCTTCAAACATTATAAAGGTTGATTAAATAAATGTGGCAGAAGGATTAAATAATCTCTGTTTGCCTTTTTTGACTAATTATTTATCCTACATGCTTCGTATATTAGCGTGATTTACAACATGTCAGGCATAAAATCAATTAAACCTTTGTCGCTTCCGGGCATGTGCACTTCAATTTTGAGCCAGCCGGCCTGCTTCCCATTGCTTTTTTTACTGATTGCAATCTTAACAGGGTGCAGCCAGGAAAGCCCTCATGTGATCACGATTGTAGATATCGGAGACAATCCAAGGCCGGAAATTGGAAAGCAAATTGAAACAATCAGGCAGTTTGATCCAAAAATTATCGGCATGGATTTTCATCTGGTTCCTGACAGTGCCTGGAAAGACAGCACAATTGTAAATGCATTAAACAAAACAAAAAATACAGTTCAGGTAGTAACACTGCACAATTATTTTGAAGTATTTGATGCCTGGGACAGCCTTGAATATTCCCATCCGAAATTCAAGGTCAGTGACCGGGGCTTTGCCAACCTAATATCACAGGATTCTGTCTTTGTACCTGAACTACCCATCAAACAGATGTTCAGAGCAGAGCCTGTTTATGCATTCAGCTATGTGGTGGCTAAAAATTCTTTTGGCATAAAGCCCAGATTCAGAGATTCACTGGATTACTTTCTGAGATTCAAGACTGACAGCCTTGGTTTGAATTATAACCTAATAACTGCAGAGGATTTTTCAAAGAGAAATTTCTCTTCTGAATACTTCAGAGATAAGATTGTTTTACTCGGATATATGGGTGAAAGTGAGGATTATCACTACACGGACTCAGATAAAAAAAGAAAAGTAAAGGGTGTAGAAATTCACGCCGCATTGATCGGACAGATGATCAATCGTAAATAAACATCAATTTTCCCTGCGTAAAACTGTCAGTGGCGGAGCATCCATCACTGATCTTGAATTCCACCAGCCAATCACTACTGTCATTATTGTCAACAATAGTATCATAAATCCAAGTGACAGGTAATCAGGGGCAAATTTAACCTCCAGAAAAAATGTGCATATTGTCCAGCCTCCTGCCAGAGACAAAACCATCCCTGAAAGTGAAGCAAATAAACCAAGCCACGCATATTCCAGCAGCGTGATGGAGACAATCATTTTTGATTTAGCGCCAATGGTTCGAAGCAAAACGTATTCATTCATTCTGGCATACCTGCTGTTCAGAACTGCTCCGGCCAGTACGATCAATCCTGTAAGGATGCTGAACATTGCCAGGAAACGAACTACCAGCTCCACTTTATCAAAAATGGCATTAACGGTACTTAAAATGAGGCGCAGGTCGATGAGTGAAACATTAGGAAATCCATCAAGAAGCCGACGCTGAAATATGGTTGCTGTCTGCTCATCAGACAACCGGGTTGCAGCAACCCAAATCTGCGGAGCATCCTGGATGACACTGCCCGGAAACACAAAAATAAAATTCGGAGGATCTTTTGGCCAGTCTACTTTTCGGACTCCACTTATAACAGCACGAACAGGCAAACCCTGAATATCAAACAAAAGCGAATCGCCGATTTTCACACGGAGTGTTTCCTGAAAACTGTCAGAAATAGTCACGAACACCGAATCTTTCTTACCACGCTCCATATGCTGAATTTTTCCGCTCAGCAACTCCTCCCCGGTCTTCAGACTATCACGCCAGGTAACACGGTATTCGCGTGTCAATGCCCACTCAGGTATACGGATGGTGCTGTCACGTCGAAGTTCCTCTACAGTGCGATTTTTTACTGCTGCAAGCCTGCAGGTAACAATTGGCACCATCTGATTAACAGGCATGTCATTGCTTCGGATAAGCTCTTCAACTCCAACACGCTGGTGGCTCTGAATGTCAAACAGAATTGTATTAGACCGATTACCTGCTCCTGTAAACTCTACCTGACCAAGCAGCGAGCCTTGCACCACATTGAGAGTTGATAACACAAATGTTCCAAGCCCTATGGTGACCATCAGTAGCCTGGTCTGATTGCCGGGACGATATAATCCTGAAAGTGCATATCTGAATACAAATGCGGCGCGCGAGGGGAAAAATTTTCTTACAAGCCAAAGCAAAGCTTCTGCCGTTAACCACAACATCAGCAGGGCGATCGCCAGTCCTGCTGAAAATCCAAGTCCCTTCCACCAGTTTCCGGTTTGCCGCACCGCCACTAAGAATGGAAATACAAGAGCAAGCGACCAAAGAAACAAACGGGCTTTTGAAAATGAGCCCACAGTACTTGCCTCAGATCTCAGCACCGCAAGAGGCGGCACAAATCTTACAGAAATCAAAGGTAACGCAGCAAAAACAACTGAAACCAAAATACCGGTCAGCAACCCCTGCAGTGCAGAATTCCAGCCTAAAGAAAACTGAACATCGCCGGGGATAAAGTCACCGAATAGTACCGGAACAGCCTGTTGCAGTATTACTCCGATTACCGTACCTGCGATGGTTGCTATTATTCCAACCGCCAGAATTTGCGTCAGATAAATAAAAAATGACTGCCATCCACCCGCACCCAGACAGCGAAGTACGGCGACCTGAGATTTCTTCTCTTTCGCATAAATACTTACAGAGCTTGCTACACCAAGACAACCAAGAATTAATGCAACAAATCCAAGCATTGAAAAAAAGCGATACACCGACCTGAATGCCTCGCCAAGATTTTCCTTTCTGCTTTCAACAGTCTCGGTAGAGAATTCAAATTTCTTTGCTGCGGTTTTAAGTTGCTGTTCAAGGTCTGCAGCTTTTATGTTTTCAGATTCTTTAAAATAGTGGTGGTAACCTATTCTGCTGCCAAACTGAACCAGCCCGGTAGAATCCAGGTCGGCAAAACTGATATACACTGAAGGCGTGAAAGTCTGCAGTATTCCGCTGCCCCCGGGAAATTTGCGCACATAGCCTGCCACACGAAAAGATTTCTTTCCCAGTTTAACCGTATCACCTGCACTGATTTCATATTGAATAGCCAGCGGCTCATCCAGCAACGCTTCTCCTCTGTTCTGTATGGAGTTCCATATACCACCCGGAACTGTTTCCACCTCTCCATAATAAGGAAAGTCCTTCTCAAAAGCGTTAAGTTTTATCAGCCTTGACTGACCTGACTTTTGAAAAAGTATCATGGATGCCATATCAGCAGACCGGGATTGCGGCACCTGTATGGAATCAAAAAGCTGAAGTGCTGCAGGATCAAATTTTCTTCCTGAATTTGCTGCCAGATCCGAGCCCAGTAATTCCCGTGCATTCCGATCAAGATCATTTTGGAGCGACTCATTTAACGCCCCAATGGCAACCATTGCTGCCACACCTGTAATAAGGGCAGATGCAAACAACAATAATCTGGAATAATTTTTACGGGCATCCCGCAAAGCCATTTTGAAGATCCACTGAAGATTCCCAAAGACCGGATGGGGTCGTTTCAATTTTACAGTGTATTGAAATCTCATGCCTGCGCTGCAGATTCAGAAATTATCTTTCCTCCCCTCATTTCAATAATGCGGTCCGTCCTTCCGGCCAGTTCGAGGTTGTGTGTTACGAGCACAAGCGTAGTCTGTTGCTCACGGTTCATGCTAAAAAGCAATTCCGTTATCTGCCCTGCATTTGCTTCATCAAGATTACCCGTAGGTTCATCTGCGAAGACGATCGCAGGGTTCGTCACGAAAGCACGGGCAACAGCCACGCGCTGCTGCTCTCCACCGCTTAGCTGTGAGGGATAGTGGTCCATCCTGTCCCTGAGGCCAACCCGTTCAAGCAAAATCTCTGCACGTTGCCTTGCATCAGGCATCTTTCTGAGCTCAGCCGGAATCATTACATTTTCCAATGCCGTAAGTGCGGGTAACAACTGGAAATTCTGGAATATAAATCCAACAGACTGATTACGCATCCAGGCTCGGTCGTCCTCATCCATGGTGTGCAGGGGAAGACCCATCAACGTAATATCACCTGAGGAAGGAAGATCAAGCCCTGCGCATAATCCCAGTAAGGTTGTTTTGCCGCTGCCAGACGGGCCGACCACAGAAACGGATTCTCCTTTACTGACAGAAAAAGAAACGTTGTCCAGCACAGTAAGACTTTTTTTTCCGGAAACATAACTTTTCGTCAGTCCCGCAGCTTCGAGTACAATTTCAGGCATAAATTTTTTCAGTAGTCAAAGATACAATCAAACTGCTCCAAGCAGACTTTCTGCCTCAGCAACTGAAGTAACGGGATACTGGCATGTTTGGTTTCGGCAGACATAGACCATGGTTGCTGAGGAGTCGGGTGAACGGCCCTGAAACAGCGGAAGTGATTGCTGAGCCGGTGAAATATTTTGGATGGCCCCGGTAAATAAAGCAAAAGGTCTGAACTTTTTCCCAAGCGTAATCCTGAAGTCCGGCGCATCTTTTCCCAGAATTACTACTTCATCGTGGTCCTGTTGAAGCTCCAGGAGTGCCATACCCCAGGCTGCCATGTATCCCGGTGATGTTTTCATTTGGTCTGAGCGACCTGATACCATTTTCTCTGCCCTGTTCTTCCATTTCTTATTTCCAGTGAGTGCGGCACCTCTGATCAAAGCAATACACATCATTGCGTTGGATGACGGAATCACATTATCATATAATTCCCGGGTTATTGTAATCAGTTGTTCTGAAAATCCTGATGTATAATTAAAATATAAAACGGAGTCTTCTGAAAATGCATCAAGCACATAATTGATTCTTTTAATTCCTGTTTCAAGATACCCGGAGTCAAAAGTCGCCTCATACAATGACCACTCAGCCTGAATCAATGCTGCATAATCATCAAGAAAAGCTTCTGCAGAGGAGGGTTTATTCCGGAATGATCTGTAAAGTTTACTACCGGAGGTAAGATAATGTATAATAAAATCATATGCCGATTTAGCAGCGTCAATCCATTCCGGTTTGTTGAACGCCACGCCCGCATCTGCAAGTGCTTTAATGGTAAGCGCATTCCATGAGGTAATGATTTTGTCATCCAGTCCGGGTCTTATGCGCAAAGACCGGCTCTTTAATAATGACTCCGTCACTTCTTTTAACCATTCAGGTCTTTCACCGGCAGGCTTTCCCAATAAAATATTTTTACCATGCTCCCAGTTTCCTTCTGTGGTAATGCCAAAGTATTTTAACACTTCATCAGCTTCTATATTGACCTGCTTTAATTCCTCCGCAGTCCAGCAGTAGAACTTACCCTCTTCGCCTTCACTGTCGGCATCAAGTGCGGAGTAAAAACCACCATCCGGGTGCGTCATCTCCCTGAAGAGCCATGCGATGGTCTGCTCAACGATCTCACTGAACAAAGGATCATCTGTAACCTGCCATGCTTCGGTATAGAGGCTGATCAACTGAGCATTGTCATAGAGCATTTTTTCAAAATGAGGCGCGAACCAGTGTCCGTCCACCGAATATCTCGCGAAGCCTCCTCCGATCTGATCATAAATGCCGCCGCAAGCCACTTTTGTAAGCGTATGACGGACCATGTCAAGTGAAGTTTCATCGCCTGAAACATGATGGTATCTTAACAAAAATTGCCATATAGAAGGCATTATAAACTTTGGTGCTTTGTCTATTCCGCCATGGATCTGATCATATTGAGTAGTAAGGCCGGCGTACATTTTTTCGGCTATTGACGAATCAATAAGCCCGGTGGTTGAAGGGGCTGAATTAATAACATTCAGGTGTCTGCGCAGCTCCTCCGCAGAGTCATTGATTTCCTGCCGGCGTTCTCTGAATACCTTATTCAGGTCAATAAGAATTTTTGACCAGCGCTGAGGTGGAAAATAAGTGCCTCCGTAAAAAGGTGACTGATCGGGTGTGAGGAAAACATTTAACGGCCAGCCTCCATTGATACCCATTGCCTGAACAGCCTCCATATAAACATGGTCAATGTCAGGGCGTTCCTCCCGGTCAACTTTGATACAGATAAAATATTCATTCATTAAAGAAGCAATGTCCTGCTGCTCAAAACATTCCCGCTCCATCACATGACACCAGTGACAGGCTGAATAGCCTATACTGATGAGGATGGGTTTATCTTCCCTGCGTGCCCGGGAAAGTGCCTCTTCGTTCCACTCATACCAGTCAACAGGATTATATGCATGCTGCAGAAGATAGGGACTTGAAGAATTAATTAGACGATTTGGTCTGCGGTCGGTATTCATTACTCAGAATTTTTCAGAAGTGCTTTCACCTCCGAAAGTTCACGGGACAGATCAATTATAGGATTAAGTTCCAGAATTTCCTGTTCCAGGGACTTCAGAAATTTTTTATGAGAACTGGATTCCGGATTAAATGGCCGGTGGTTAAGAGAACGGTTCAGTTTTTCAACGCGTGCCATCAGATCAAGCGTTTCAGGTTCGAATAAACAAAGCCTGAGATGAGACCAGATATAGTCAATCGCCTGATCACTTGGATGAATCATGTCAGCTGCATAAAATCTGTAATCACGGAGATCATCATTCATTATCTCAAAAGCAGGAAAATAAAATACTCCAGGCAATTCTTTAAGTTTATGGACAGCAAGTCGCAGAACAGCTTTGCTTACCACATTAAGCTCAAGCGTATCTTTCAGGTGTCTCACCGGGCTTACAGTAAGAATAAAACGGGAAGCAGGATTTATTTTCCTGATTAAAGAATGAACTTCTAAAAAAGAGGTTATTATCTCTTCAACACTCAAAAGTTTTTTTTCAAACAGTCCACCGGGAAGTTTATGACAGTTTGCCACTGATTTTCCTGAATCCATGCGGCTATAAATAAAAGCAGTTCCATAGGTGACCAGAAAGACATCAGTAATTATTATCTGTCTATGAACTTCTGCAACCAGCTCATTGATTTTTATGTTCAGTGCTTCTCTTGACCCTGCATGAACAGATGAGTGAATCTCATCACAAAAAAACAGGCCATCCCGCTCGACAAAACCTGAAGGATCCGGGGTATTATTTTCAACAGCATATTTAATCAGTCGGTGAATGGACAACGGATCATAGATAGTCCCAAATGGATTAACGGATGCTATGAACTTACGTTCCTGAAGTATGGTGCCGGTATTTTCAGCAAAACAGGAACCTATAGCAAAAAAAGTTGATGAATACGTGAGGTCAAGGCAGGAAGCTGATTTGCCGATTTCTGTTCGAAAACGAAATCCTTCACTGGTTTTATCCATACTCCTGAGCTCTGCTGACTTTTTTTAGTGTGTTGCGTGCAAGTAAACTACTAATTACGGAAAGGACTGCTCCCAGCATCAGCGCAGCACCAGGAAAATACCAGGAATCAGAAGGATTGGAAAAGAATCCAAACAGATTGCTCATGATCACCGGTCCAAAAATAGAAGTAAAGCTCATCAGACTTCCGAAACCTCCCTGTAGTTCACCCTGAGCATTTGGCGGTACCACGCCTGACATTACTCCCTGAAGCGCAGGTCCGGCAATTCCACCAAGGCAGTAAACAAAAGTAAATGCGTACATCATCCAGCCTTCTGTTGCAAAAGCAAAGAGTAGGAATCCCGCAGCGTAAAGTCCAAGTCCGACATAAATTGCTCTGTTCTGCCCAAGTTTTGGATTAATCCACCGAATGAGTCCACCCTGCACAATTGCAGTTGCAAGCCCGATGACACCGAGTGAAATACCGATATGAACAGAGGTCCAGCCAAATTTATGAATTGTATAATACGACCAATTGCTTTGCACTGCATGAACAGCTATGTAAAGAAAACCCAACGCAGTCAGCAGGCCGGCTACAACAGGAAACTGATACAGACTTTTCAGAGTGCCGAACGGATTGGCACGCTTCCAATCAAATACACGACGGTTTTCCTGCACAAGGGACTCAGGCAAAATGAAGTAGCCGTAAATGAAATTCAGGATAGAGAGCACAGCCGCAACCAGGAAAGGCACACGGGGCCCGAAACTACCAAGGGTACCACCGATAAGTGGACCAATTACAAATCCAAGTCCGAACGCTGCGCCCATCATTCCGAAATTTTTTCCTCTTTCCTGGGGCGTCTTGCTGATGTCAGCGATATAAGCACCTGCGGTCGTAAAGCTTGCGCCCATGATTCCGGAAATGAAGCGACCCACAAACAGCCATCCAAGGGTTGGTGCGAAGTACAGAAATATGTAATCAAGGCCGAACCCCAGCAATGAAGCCAGCAACACAGGCCTTCTTCCGAAGCGGTCACTGAGTCCGCCGATTATCGGGGCACAAAAAAACTGAACCACGGCATAGGTAGTGAGCAACCATCCTCCGATCGGAGCCGCAGCACTTTCATTATAACCTGTAAGGTCCATGATTAATGCAGGGATAACCGGGATAATGATTCCAAGTCCAATTACATCAATCAGCAATGTGATAAAAATAAAACCAACGGCAGCCTGCTTATTTATCATAATTATAATGTGGCAAAGTAGAACATTTCATGCAATAAGGCAGGTGATTTTTTTATAAACCTGAAACAAGGATTACACCACCTCCTCTTTCCATAGCTTTTTCAACGAAAGAATTTGGGTCGGCGTCTGCAGGTAATGATACTGTGAGTCTGCAAATCTCCTGCTCTTCTCTTCCGGTAACCTGACCCTCAACTGATTTAACGAACTTCATTACCTCAGACATCCTGTTATATGAAAATTCCATGCTCCAGCTGAGCATCACACGTTCTTCATGAACCTGAGCATTGTTCAGAGCCGCTGCAGCAGTCTCTTTGTAGGCTTTAATCAGGCCGCTTACCCCAAGATTGGTACCACCGTAATAACGAATCACAACCACTAATGTATTTGTGAGCTTCTTTGAGCGAATCTGTCCAAGAATCGGGTCACCGGCAGAATGTCCCGGCTCGCCGTCATCATTAGCACGAAATTTTTCTGAATCAGGTCCAAGGACCCAGGCATAGCAGTGATGAGTCGCATCAAAATATTCTTTTTTCAATTCATCCAGCCGTTGTCTGACAACAGATTCATCCTTTACAGGGAAGGCAAATCCAAGGAAGCGGCTGCCTTTTTCGCGAAGCGCAGAGTGACCCGATTTGGAAATTGTGAGGAAACTGGATCTCATGACTGAGCCCTTACAGCAAATTTTAACACAAAGGTGATTAATTTCGTGATGTACATGCAACTCGATCCAATAAATCGAGTCTCTGGTTAAAATTATGAAACCATGAAAAATATTCTTTCAATCATTCTTATCCTTCTAAGCATTGGAACATTCGCACAAAGCCGGGAAAAAAGAGATGTAGGCGGATTTCAATCAATTACCCTTGCCTTTCCGGGAACCTTGTATCTTAAACAAGGAACCACAACATCCGTGGAACTGTCAGGCACCAAGGAGTTACTTGAAAAAATTGAAACGGAAGTGGAAGGCAGCCGGCTTTATATCCGTAGAAAAGATACGTTCAGGAACTGGAATAACTGGGGAGATAATCTTGGGAAGCTGACTGTCCGGATTACACTTCCAAAACTTTCAGGTGTTTCAGTTATGGGATCGGGTAAGGCCATCGGTGAGAGTGTCTTCAGATCTGGAAGTCTGGCAGTCAAGGTAAGTGGCTCAGGTTCAATTGATCTTGAAGCTGAGGCAGACGAAACAGATTTGGATGTAGCCGGCTCCGGACAAATTAACCTAAAAGGAAGCTTTTCAGGTATTGATGCTTCTGTAAGCGGCTCAGGAAAAATTGTGGTGAATGGTGCTGTTCAGGGTACCCTGAGTTCGGGTATTTCAGGTTCAGGAAAACTTGAAGTGAGCGGCACTGCAAAAACCCTTCGTTCTTCCATCAGCGGAAGTGGAAAGGTAGCCGGATTTTCATTGGTCTCTGAAAATTGTTTTGCAAGAATCAGCGGCAGCGGAACGATTGAGGTAACAGTCAAAAAAGAAATTGATGCTGAAATCAGTGGCAGTGGCAGTGTGTTGTATAAAGGAAACCCTGATCATGTAAGCAGTCATTCCTCCGGCAGCGGAAAAATTAAAAAGGTGGAGTAGCCGGCAGCGAAAACTATAAAAATTACTCTGTAGCTTCAGAAACGGCACGCACATACTTGCAATGGACGCAGCCTTCACCTGCATCAGGAATCTGACCACCGTTAAGACAACCGATCAATGCCTCAAGAGTTGGCTCAATCCAGGAATCATCTCCGTCATAGGAAATCAGGTGGGTACGGAAATTCAGCATGTTACCGAACGCAGGAGCTCCGGGATCACCGGTGCAATAAACAAACCAGGCACGGGGTGACACATTAAAACCATTACGGCGCAACAGCCATTGATAAAACTCAATCTGTCGCATATAGGATCCGTGATGAGATAATCCGAGCGCGGTGACAGGAATATCCTTTGCGGTTGCCTTATAGTCAACCACCGTGATTACTCCGTTGGGATCAACCCAAAGGTCATCCACTGCACCCGTAAAAGTGAATTGGCCGCCATAGGCAGTCTGAACTCCCGTAAAATTATGTCTCCACGCATCCAGCTGCGGATGAGAAAACGGAATCAGATTAAGTCCGGCTGCCGTCATGAGCGGATGTGAAACTCCTCTGCTACGGCAATCGTCAAACTCACGCTTCAAAAGGGTATCTACGGCTGTGTTAAGTGTAAATGGAAATGAGGGAGGGTGGTCAATACCAAGAACACGGTCCAGATAAAAACACCTCGGACACTGAATGTACAATTCAACCTTGGTTCGGCTGATCTTGAATGGACGGGCCGGTTGATACAGGTTAGATCTTCTGGGGGGATTGTATTCGCTCATTATTTTATCTTTTAAACAAAGCAGGAATTTGATTTAACACAATATTAAATACAAGTAAAACTTTTTTTCAGCGGCCTAGTGTTAAAAGCATAATCAGAGAAAATTACCTCTGTATAAACTTTCATCGTCATGAGTCAGTATTATTCTTGCGTTTTCTTCAAATTTGTGGAATCCGCTGTGCTTTAGAAAATCGCGGATATGATGCGTTGTCGGAATGTCACTCTGAGAATTGGTGAATCCGTAATTAGGAAAAAAGGTCTGATTTTCACGGGACCAGTTTTTTAAAGATACATCCTTAAATTTTCGTTTACCTGTGGCTTGATCCAGTTTGTGAAGCCTGATAAAATGTTTTTGACCCATAAAGCTGATATTTTTTGTGAGCGCACAAAGGAACATCAGCTCATTGTAGCCATTTTACAACAACCGTATTGTGATTCAATTAGTGATATAAAAATATCTTTCAGCCTTAGGCTCATTGTAAATCTGCTACAATAATGGTTCACCTATTTGTTAGGTTCTGTTTAGCAGAGTTTCTTCTAAAAAACAATGAACATAAGGGCCGGAAACAAAGGTTATGTCCGGTATAATTCAGAATTAATTAATAATAAAATGAGTATTAAAATTGATGCAATGCATGCCAAAGCCGGCTTGAAAAAAGAGTACATGTGTGACCAACCGAATTTCATTTCTGCAATGATTCTTAGTACAAACAGTATGTAACTGAGTAATATAGAAATTCTTCTTTTGCAGAAACAGGTTCTGCCTACAGGATATATGAGGGTAAACTGGTGAACCTCCAGGCCGGATTCAGGAACACTTATTCAGGAACCGTGGGTTACTAGGAGACTTTATGAGCTAAAATATTATTGCGGCCTTTGGCTTGACTAAAGAAGGAGAAATGATTTACATTGATGGTATAGACCCGGAAAATAAAATCTTCACTGCCGGGTACGGCATGATCTATTTTAAGAGACGCTGCAAAGTTTAATTCAAATAAACAGGTATACTACCATGATGGAAAAAAACTCAGAATTGCATTACGCCATTTAAATTTGATGGCAACCCTACCTGATCTGCCTGCCCTTTGTCTTTAACATCAGATATCCCAATCCTGCGATCGCCAGCACCCCGGAAGTACCAAAGGCCAGCGGAAAATTTTCAATCCGGTCAGCATACACATAACCGGAAATGAGTGAACCAATTCCAATACCAAACTCCAATGAAATATATAAGGAGGCAAATGCCCGTCCTTTGTAACGCTCCTGGCCAAGGTCTGTGGCCCAAGCAAATAAAGTCGGTGAGTTGATACCGTTGGCAAGCCCGTATAATACACCACCAACATACATCATCCAGGTCTCTGTTGATAAGCCGGTCACCAGCATGGAAACAGCAATCAAGGTAGTGCTTACTTTAAGTATCGCCGGACGACCATAAGTATCGCTAAGCCTTCCGGCAATAATCCGGACTGCAACGGAAGAAATTGTGAAAACAGTAAATACAATCCCCTTGTTGTGTTGCCCCAGCGCATCACTCAGATCAGGCACCAGCGTCAGCATCACCCCAAAGGCATAAGCAGTTAGAACCATAACCACACATGGCACCAGTACATTAGGCTCATACAAATCCGACCAACCGACTTTAAGGTGATGCGCACGAAAGGATTCTCTGGTGTGCAGGGTTTCCTTCATCAATAAAAAAATAATTACCGCCAGCAGTGCAAAACCGGCTGAAGCATAAAAGGCAGCATCCAGTGAAATTTCAGCCTCAAGCCAGCCACCAAGTGCCGGACTTCCGGCCATGCCCAATGTACCAAAGGTGCTCAGCAATCCCATTGCCTCACCCCGGCGGTGATAGGGAACGATATCTGCTATGTATGCAGTAAATCCGGTAGGCGTGAAACCCGTAGAAAATCCATGGAAAAAACGGAGCCACAGAAAAGCACTCACAGTTGCAACCATCGGATATATAAAAGAACAAATCAAGCATACAACAGATCCGAGAATCATTACCGGAACTCTTCCAATGGTGTCTGCAAGCCTTCCGCTGAAAGGCCTTGATAACATCGCAGTCAGTGTAAACAGTGAAACAATCAATCCCTTGTATTCACCGCCGCCCATCCGTTCAAGCATGGCAGGTAGCTCAGGAATGACCATATTAAAAGACCCGAAGAAAAAGAATGATCCCAGACACAGTAGCCAAAACTGGCGGGGATATGCGCCGAGGTTCATCAGAATCCGGAGGACTGCTCCTGTGCGCTGAGCAGGAAGGCCTTTATAAAATCATCCAGTTCACCATCGAGCACATTCTGTGCATCTGTCCGCTCAATACCTGTCCGCGCATCCTTTACAAGTTTGTAGGGATGAAGGACATAGTTTCGTATTTGAGAACCAAAGTCAATTTTCATTTTTCCGGCTTCAATTTTATCACGCTCAGCATTTCGCTTTTCCATCTCCACCTGATACAGTTTTGATTTCAGCATCTGCATTGCCTTTTCACGGTTCGCATGCTGAGAACGCTCCACCTGACAGACAATCACAATACCTGTCGGCTTGTGCGTGAGCTGAACTTTGGTTTCCACCTTGTTCACATTCTGTCCTCCCGCTCCTCCGGAACGGGAAGTCTGCAATTCAATGTCAGAAGGATTAATTTCTATATTAATTGTATCGTCGACAACAGGATACACAAATACAGAGGCGAAGGATGTATGTCGCCGCTGATTGGAATCGTAAGGGGATATCCGCACAAGCCGATGTACTCCAATCTCTGATTTTAATTTTCCGTATGCAAATGATCCGTCGATTTCAAGTGTTGCTGATTTAATACCGGCAACTTCACCGGCCTGATAGTTTACCTGAGTAACAGTATAACCATTTTTTTCAGCCCACATGATATACATGCGGTTGAGCATATCTGCCCAGTCATTACTTTCAGTACCACCTGCACCCGGGTTAATTTCAACCATGGCACTAAGTTGGTCTTCTTCACGGCTAAGCATTTTTTTGAATTCAAGCTCCTCAACGGCATTTTCTGCTGTCATGTAAGCCTGATCCAGTTCCTCTTCGGTGGCATCACCTGCAATATGAAATTCATTGAGGACCTCCAGGTCATCAAGTTGGGAGGAAAGTTTATCATACGCATCCGTCCACACCTTCCTGGAACGTATATTCTTCAGGATATTTTCAGCCTGCTTCGGATTGTTCCAGAAGTCAGCCTGCTGCGTTATCCGCTCTTCGTCTTCGATCTCGTTTTTCTTGCGATCGTAGTCAAAGATACCCCCTCAAAGCGGCCAGTCGCGCTTTCAAGTCTTTCAACTGTTCTGTAGTCATAATGGTTGCGAAGGTACACATTATCACAAAATGTGGAGAAAAAAATGTACCTGCAGTTGTAAATTACTTCCGGTTGTCTTCACCTGCTACCATACTGAAGTAGCTTTCATACCGGCTCAGTGCAATTTCTCCACGCTCCACCGCAGCCAGCACTGCACAGTGGGGCTCATGGATATGAAGGCAGCTTCCGCCAAAGCGGCAATAATTTCGAATGGCTTCCATCTCAGGAAAAAAACCTGACAATTCCTGTGGCTCAAAACCTGTGAGACCCCACTCTTTAATACCCGGAGTATCTATAATAAAGAGTCCATCATCACCTGAAAAAATTTCTGCAAAAGTGGTGGTATGTACCCCTTTCTCGGAAAAGGAAGAAATTTCACCCGTTTTACGGTCTGTTTGTGGCAGAACCAGATTAACCAGTGTTGATTTCCCTGTGCCGGAGTGCCCTGCCACCAGTGTAGTTTTGTTCTTCAGCAAATCAAGAATTTCCGGACTAAGTGCCTCATCCTTTAAAGAAGTAACTATGACAGAAATATTCAGTGAAGCGTAAACACTGCGCCAGGATTCAGCCGATTCCCGATCTTCCTGCGACCACAGATCACTTTTATTGATCAGTATAATCTGCGGTATATCATAGGCCTGACATGTAATCAGGAAGCGGTCAATAAATCCGGAGGAGGTTCGTGGTTGTGCAACCGTCACAATAAGCAAAGCCTGATCGACATTGGCCGCCAGAACCTGCGTCTGCGCAGATTTACGGGCCGCCTGCCGGATGATATGATTTCTCCTTGGATGGATTTCTGTTATGGAGCCCTCCTGACCTTCAGGTTCAAATTCTACCATATCCCCGACCGCTACAGGATTTGTTTCGCGTGAGCCTTCAAGTCTGAGGCGACCCCGTATGCGGCAGGAATAATCATCACCATATTCTGTGCGAACCAGGTACCATGAACCAGTGGATTTCATCACCCGCCCCTTCATCTAGTCAGTTTTTGAGAAAAATAATTCATGATGTTTTCTGAAGCACCCTGGTTTTGAAACACATAATCCCGTGCAATGCCTGATAATTTTTCAAGTCTGCCTATGGTATTAAAAAATTCACTCAGATGACTATTGAGTTCCTGCGGTCCGGAAACAGCAAATGCAGCACCAAGTTCCATTAATTCACGGGCCTCGCGGAACTTAGTATAGTTACGGTTTCCAAAAAATACGGGCATCCCGTAAACAGCAGGTTCAAGGATATTATGAAGGCCTTTACCATAGGCTCCACCCACCCATGCAATTTTCCCGCATGCATATAGTCTGGAAAGCAATCCCATTTTGTCAACAACCATAACCTGTTGATTTTTATTACCATTCCACTCTGAAAATTTTACAAAGTCAGGGAGGTATTGGCAAATGGCATCCAGAGAATGGGTATCAATTTCATGAGGCACTACAATAAACTTTAATTTTCCCGCAAACATTTGAATGACCGGACCGAGCACCTTCATATCTTCAGGCCATGCGCTTCCAATAATCATTGCCGGCTGGTTATCAACAAATTCCACGGCCTCAGAAACAGGAGCTCCCTGTTCACAAACGGAAATTACTCTGTCAAAACGGGTATCACCTGCAATCGTGACCTGTTTGATTCCTGCTTCATTAAGAATTTCAAGTGATGTCTGATCCTGAACAAAAAAATGTTCAATAGTCCGGAGTGCATTCAGGAAAAAATTTCCATGACTTCGGAAATAAAACTGACCGGCTCGGAAAACAGCAGAAACTGAAATCACCGGAATATTCCGGTTTTGACATTCAAAAAGAAAGTTTGGCCAGAATTCATATTTAACAATTACAACCATTGACGGGTTGATCAGGTTCAGAAAGTCTCTCATATTTTTTCTCGTATCAAGCGGCAGATAAAATACGATGTCTGCGACACCGTAATTCTTTCTAAGCTCAAATCCGGAAGGTGAAAAAAATGTTAGAAGGATTCTATGGCCCGGCAGGGATGAATGTAGTTTTTCAATCAATGGCCGGGCCTGTTCAAACTCTCCCACACTGGCGCAATGAAAATGTATCAATGGCCGGTGTTGGCCTACAGGGCCGAGTTCAAACATCTTTTGGCTGAGGACACTCTGCCAGGCTTTCCTGCCTGAGACGAATTTTTGAAGTTTCAGGGAAAAAAATCCCATTACGGGAAAAAAAAGGGATGAAACATGTACTGCTGCCTGATACAGGCCGCTTGAAAATGTTATTTTTTCTATCTTTGATTTCTGCACTTAAATTCAAAAAACGCAGTAAATATGAAAAAACTCCTTGCAAGCCTGTTCATTTTTTCACTTGCGGTTACGGCCGTACGGGCGCAATCTCTTGATGATCTTACAAATCTGATCAAAGGATCAAAGGCTGATGCCAATTATTTAATGGAAGGATACCTAGCTCCTGCCCTCAATGGAATTGGTTACGGCCTGAATCAGGGCTGGTATAACACCGCCAAGCCACACAAAACACTCGGTTTTGATGTTACGTTCACTTTAAGTGTAATTACTTTTCCAACGGCCGAGCGGAGCTTCCAGGTTGATAATAACAAACTTACCTCCCTTCAGCTCGATGATCCTGCCTTCGCTGATGGAAAGGTTCCCACATTAATCGGTGAATCAGAAACCGGACCCACCTATTCCTTTAAAAATGGGCTTCCCGGAAGTTTCAAAGGTCCCGGGGCAATTCCCGGCCTTAACAAGCTTCCGGTTATTGGTGTTCCCATGCCTATTGCCAATATCGGTATCGGCCTGTTCAAAGGGACTGAAGTAAAATTAAGATATGTTCCTACCCTGGATCAGGATGGCATTAAGCTGGACATGCTGGGTGTGGCTCTGATGCACGACATCAAACAGCATATTCCTGTTGTGAAGAATCTTCCTTTTGATCTCTCTATTCTGGCAGGCTACACAAAGCTTAGTGTGGGATACATGTTTGACCAGGCTGCCGGACAGGAAGCTGCGTTGAATGCTACTGCCATGACTGTTCAGGCAATTGTATCAAAAAAGCTTGCACTTCTTACACTTTACGCTGCCCTAGGGTATAATAAATCTGATGTAAAACTTGATGTCAAGGGTGATTATGAACTAACCCCTGCACAGGATGGAATACCTGCCGTGAACATCACAGATCCTGTTTCACTCACTGCTGCAGGCTCAGGTGCCCGTTTAACTGGGGGTGTTCGTATCAGACTTGCTTTAATCAATCTGCATGCTGACTATACACTTCAGAAATATCCTACCATCAGTGCCGGTGTGGGTATCGGTATTCGTTAATAAAAAATTAAGGACACAAAAAAGGCGGGACAAAATCCTGCCTTTTTTATTTGCCCTGAAAATCGGGCTTTCGTTTTTCAATAAAGGCTCTCATTCCTTCTTTTTGATCTTCGGTTGCAAAAGTCAGATAGAAATTTCTGCGCTCGAAAGCCAGACCTTCCGTCAGGTGACTTTCATAGGCCTTGTTCACAGCCTCTTTGCCAAGTCGAACTGCCACAGGTGGCATAGAAGCAATTTCCGAGGCTAGGGTCAGCGTTTCTTTCAGATATGAATCCTGCGGAAAAATTCTCGCCACCATTCCGAAATGCAGTGCTTCAGCGGCCGACAGCATTCTTCCAGATAAAATCAATTCCATTGACTTAGCTTTTCCGACAGCCCTTGTCAGTCGTTGGGTACCACCTGCTCCCGGAATGGTTCCGATTTTAACTTCAGGCTGACCAAACTTTGCTGATTCAGAAGCAATAATAAGATCACACATCAATGCCAGCTCGCAGCCTCCACCGAGTGCATAACCGGAGACAGCGGCAAGAACAGGCTTAGAAGTTCTTGCAATATCATCCCAAACCTGAAACTGATTTTGTTTTATCATGTCTACTGCACTCATACCTGCCATCTGACGGATGTCTGCACCGGCGGCAAAGGCCTGCTCATTTCCCGTCAGTACGATCACACGAACTTCCGGATCTTTGTCAAGATCCTGAAAGGCCTGCAGCAACTCACCCATCAACTGAGGATTAAGTGCATTAAGTTCTTTGGGACGATTAAGCGACACCAACGCCACAGCAGGCGCTGCCTGACGATTCACAATAATTAATTCCATTTTTTATTTTTTAAGAAATTCAAAATTAAAAAATTCAATTCCACGGGTTAAACAAACTCAATCAAACCAAAAAATTGCGGCAGGTGGAAATTTGGAACAGGGTGATCAACCTTGGCCCAGGTGATCCAGTGCGGACTGGAAGTTTTATCTCCGCATTTATAAAAGTTTGCATGCCAACGAACTCCGGGTGCGGGTTTAGCCGCATTGGACAACCTGTTTATAATATCCAGAGGAATTTTATACTCCATGGTCCATGTAACCGGGGACTTGATTTCAGGATCAATAACTCCCTGCAGTGAGCCCGCTCTTACAATTTTTCTGATATCATCAACAGGAGGCAAACCCGCCGCTGGATTATCAGGGTCCTTATAATGGAACAAAGGAACACCCCCTGCATTCATTTCAAGATTGAAATAGGCCAATGGTTTTTGAAGGTCCGGACTAAAAAAGAACTCCACACAGGAATCTTCCCAGACCCTCCCGTTAACTTCAGTTGCCACGGATCTTACATAGTGGTCATCCACTTTAAAAATCAGCCAGAGCGACGAGTCATCATACATCATTTTAGCGAGCACCACAGGTCTGAAAGCTGGTACAGGGCCCATCCAGTTCTTCAGCTTAAGTTCATGGACATTTTGCCACTGCGGCTTGTTCCAGTTTCCGTCGGGCTGAAAAGGAACTTCCAGCCGGGGGACCCGATAGAAGGCCAAAGGATTTTGTGCGTTTTCCATCCCAAAATATCCTAATTTTTACCGTTCAATTTTTAAAAACATGCTCAAGAACCTTTTTCATTCAATTCTGCTCTCTCTGGCGGGATTGTTACTAATAACTTCGTGCAAAAAAGAGACCTATGATCTGATTATACGCGGAGCAAATGTAATTGACGGCACAGGCTCAGCCGGTAAGGTAACTGACATTGGTGTTCGTGGCGACACAATCAGTACTATCGGAGACCTTTCTGGTGCCCAGGCCCGGGAGGTGGTTGATGCAAAAGGGCTTTTTCTGTCACCGGGCTTTATTGACACACACAGTCATCACAGGGGCCATCAGAGGATTTCTGGGAATCACAGATTAGATGAGATTATACAATAACTTTGACAAGAGGATTCTCAAGGCACATTAATCACAAA
>JBMTCO010000011.1:0-35263 GCA_049430945.1 Cyclobacteriaceae bacterium | reverse complement strand
ACTACCGCTTAGAGTAAGCTGAAAACAGGTGAAAAACACGGTAAGTGAATCCGTACTTTAACGGATATTGGAAAGGATTACTCTGGCCGGAGATTGCTTTTGAGTTAAATAATCAGGATTGATTTTTGAACTTAAAAGAGCAGAGCTTGATTTATCATATTCACAAAATTACAGTTACTGGCAAAAGTGCAGGAATGCCTTTAAGCAGGTTTAGTTGATGCCATTAAAAATGCCTTAGCAGCCACTTACCTGTGTTTTAAAAATTCTTGATTAAGATTATTTTGTATACTATCAATAGCCGTTTGAATTTTTTAGGCTTTTGCTTCAATGTGCTCTTAACTTTGCAACTTCCGGTGGCTTAACCCGTTCAACCAACTTTCAATATCCGAATCCATGCAAAAACTAAATCTGATTGTAACCGGCGCCACCGGAATGGTAGGTGAAGGCGTTCTGCACGAATGCCTCAAACATCCGGCTGTTCAAAAAGTACTGTTCGTGGGAAGAAAATCCTGCGGCGTCCGGCATGAAAAGCTATCAGAGATTTTTCTGACCGATTTCCTGAAACCGGAAGAAGTCCGTGACCAACTCAAAGGATATGATGCCTGTCTTTTCTGCCTCGGTGTTTCATCGGTCGGAATGAAAGAAGCTGAATATACCAAACTGACATTTGACCTCACCACAACCTTCGCCCAATCTTTCCTTGAAGTAAATCCCGGAAGTCAGTTCGTCTATGTCTCCGGCACCGGAACTGATTCCACCACCAAAGGACGATCAATGTGGGCCCGTGTAAAAGGTAAAACAGAAAACACCCTGGTGAACATGGGCTTCAAAAATGCCTGGATGTTCCGCCCCGGATATATCCATCCGGGTGAAGGGATGCGCTTTACCCTGCCGATGTATCGCTATGTCAAATGGGCTTATCCCTACGCGAGAAAAACATTTCCCGATTACTTCTCTGCACTTGAAGAGGTCGGTCTCGCTATGATCCACTGCGTGCGCAATGGTTACCCGACAGCAATCCTTGAAGTGAAAGACATCAATAAAGCAGCTGCACTTGAAAAAGAATGGTTGAAAAATATGCCTGTGGAAAATCCCTCTTCAATAGAAACTGACAATTCCGATAATCAATCCGGAATTCTGCCCGATCGCGATCTGAAAAAAAATCTGGGTTGCGGTTGATTTTGGAGTTTGGGGGGGCAAACGGGCTTAGTAATTCAGGAGAGAGTAACACAAAGAGAATAGAGAGAAAGGGATTACTAATGCCTTAATCCATCCTTTCTCAGACTCAAACTGAACTTCTACTACTCCTCCATTCCGATAATCACATTCTTAACGGCCATCATCACCGCAACGGCATGACTCAGCACGGCTGAACCATCGGGGCGTTCAAATGTTACGGGCCGGGTATATAATATAGAATCGGCCCCTATCTTCTGAATATTGTCTTGCAATGAACCCGGATCAGCGGCATTCACATAGGCTTCCCAAACATCCGCCGTCTTTGTACCAGGAACGACTGTTTCCTGACGCATGGCAAAAATCCTGACTTTGTTAAAAACGGCAATTGAGTCTGTTCGGCGGATATCTCTGAGATACAGATCCTGATCCACCTGTTTCATGATGCTGCGGCCGGTCTCAAGTGCAGCTGAAGTGAGCTGCGCCGGCGTTACACGTTGAATCCGGCCGTCACGCATACTCTCATGGATAGCCTCACGCTGGCTGTCACTGAGATTTCCGCCACAGGAGAAAAGGACAAAGAATACAACAGGAATAAATGGCACCAGAGAATATTTCATAGTTGATCTGTAATGCTGCAAAATTACCAAGGTTTGACTTCCCGTAAAGTTCCCGGCAATGTTAACTTTGCCGTCCCGCGGAAGATATGGTAGAAAAACTTGAGGAAATCAAAGCTCGTTTTGAGGAAGTCGGTCAATTGATCGTTCAGCCCGGGATTGTTGGGGACAGGAAAAAGTTCACCGAGCTCAGCAAGGAATACGGGAACCTGGAGAAGGTTGTAAAAAAATATGCTGAGTACAGTCTGGCCCTCGATGCTCAGTTGCACGCACGGGAGATCCTGCAACAGGAAAAGGATGCCGAACTGAGGGAGCTTGCTAAAATGGAACTGGATGAGCTCGGTCCAAAGGTTGAGCAGATTGAAGATGAGCTTAAAGAACTTCTTACACCACGTGATCCGAACGATGATAAAAATCTGGTGCTGGAAATTCGTGCCGGAACCGGGGGTGATGAAGCCTCCATTTTCGCAGGTGATTTGTTTCGGATGTATCAGCGTTATTGCGAACGCAGTGGCTATAAAATGAGCGTGATTGACTTTACCGAAGGGACTGCCGGCGGTTACAAAGAAATAATCACAAGCGTCAGCGGTGAAGGGGCCTATGGTAAATTAAAATTTGAGTCCGGAGTCCATCGGGTGCAACGTGTGCCGGCAACAGAAACAATGGGGCGCGTTCATACCTCAGCTGCTTCGGTAGTTGTTCTTCCTGAAGCTGAGGAGGTAGATGTTGAACTCAACCCTGCCGACCTGGAATTTCAGACAGCCCGCTCAAGCGGTGCCGGCGGACAGAATGTAAACAAGGTTGAAACCAAGGTGCAGCTCACCCACAAGCCTACCGGGATTGTGGTAACCTGTCAGGTGGAGCGCTCACAGCATGGCAACCGGGAGCGCGCTCTTCAGATGCTGCGCACCAAACTCTATGAGATCGAGCTGGAAAAACAGCAAAACGAAATCGGGGCAGCACGGAAAAGTATGGTCCGTTCCGGCGACCGATCGGAAAAAATCCGCACCTATAATTACCCCCAAAGCCGCGTGACTGACCACCGGATAAGCTACACGCAGCACAATCTCCCCGCCATTATGAACGGAGAAATTGACAATTTCCTGGAGCAGCTTAAGATTGCGGACACTACCGACAAGATGACGGAGGCAAAAGCCTGATTTACACTACCCGGCAGAAAATATTTTTACCCCAAAAGGCTTTTAATCAGCCTGAATTCAATGTTGTAACGAATATTTTCGCTAAATCATTGTAATTCAGCATAATCCTTATTAAATTCAGTACTGCGTCGTTTCCTTCCCTGTTCAGTTGATTAAAGTCGGGCTTAAAAACAAGGGTAGCAGCCCGCAAAAACACACACATAGACCCATTTATTTTGAATCGATTTGAGCGTATCGGCGCCTGGACTTCTTTATTAATAGGACTGCCGACCGGCGTAGCGGGAACAGTAGCAGGAATCCTTCTGCCTGTAACCCTAACAGGTGAGGGAGTTTTTACAATGAATTATCTTATGGTAAACTCCATTGCAACCTTCGGCATGCTGCTGGCTTTTGGGGTAATGTTATGGATCGCCGGAAAAAATCTGGGGGCTGATATCCGCAGAGGAACAGGGATGCTCCGTGCCACCTATAAATATTCAATCATCGTGAACTCAGTCATCTGGACTTCCTTCATGATTGTCCATATGCTTTCAAATGCAAAATTTGATCCGTTGTTCGGTTTTGTGCTCCCGCTTTTCATGGGGCTTGCCTGCATTATCATCACACCTTTCAGTATTGGAATGGTGATCTATTATGTGGCAAAAACACTTATCGGGGATATGGAAGAAGCCAGATCTTCAAAGTCTGCGCGAATCTGATTCTATTTTTCAGTACCCTGATTTTTTGAATACTCGCCTATCAGGCGCAAACCTTCCAGCGTAAGCGTCGGATTGATATCAAAAAAGAATTCTTTCAGAGAAGAGATCACAAAAGACATTCCGCCGGTAGCAATTGCCGGAACCTCCTCACCGAGTTCCTTTCTGATTGAACCCACTACATTCCGCACAAGGCCATCATAGCCAAGTACCAGGCCCGACTGAATTGCAGTAACCGTATTTGTGCCGAGGGCAGATTTCGGAATTTCAAGGGGCACATCGAAAAGTTTTGCGGTATTCTGCGACAGTGCACGAATTGCAGTACGCAAACCGGGAACAATTGATACACCTATCATTTCGCCACTCCCTGAAACAGTTGTGAAAGTCAGTGCCGTTCCGAAATCACAAACCACACAGGTACGCCGGTATTTATGCCATGCCGCCATGGCATTTGAAACAAGATCAGATCCCACTTCATATGGATTCAGAACTTTGATCGGAAGCTTCTCATAAACCTGAGGTCCAAGCAACAAAGGTTCAATATTGAATAAAGAACGAATCACATTACGGATCTTTTCAGTCATGTTTGGAACAACACTGCTGAGTACCACCGATTCCACCACACCAACTTCCAGCTTTGTTTCAGTAAAGTGATCCCGTATGCGAATTCCGTAAAACAATTCAGGCTGATCCAGCTTTGAAGGGATGCGCCAGACATTTCTCCAGGATGACTTATCCCAGAAGCCTATCGTGATGTCACTGTTACCGATATCAAATGTCAACAACATTTTATGACGGATTAACCCGACAAAGATGAATCAAAATACCCGATAAACAAGACCTCCGAATTCATTCTAAAACCCTGCTCGGAGGGTTATAAAAAAATTTCTTCCGGGCGCATTTATTCCTGAAGCAAAGGTCCGGTACTGAAGATCAAGCAGATTATCAATTCCAGTCTGGAGCGTTATGCTTTTTGTAATATCAAAAGAACCTCGCAGATTTAAAGTCATCCAGGAAGGCATCCCATCAGGAGTTGCATACTGCAGATTATCTTCACCGCTGCTGCTGTAATCTTTCAGGCGCTTCCAGCCGCTGAAGGAAGAAAAAAATTCTCCTCGGAATTTTCGTGCATTATACTGAATAGAAGCTCTTCCGAAAGTCGGAGGAATATGATCCAGCGGACCGGAAGTGCCTGTGCCCGTCAGTTGCGTAGAGCCTTTGGTATAGTTCCAGGAACAGGACAAACTCCATAAATCATCGAGGTCAGCCTTGAATTGAATGGTTGTTCCCCTGATCAATCCGCGACTACTATTTTGATTTGCATAGACATCCGCCGGCGCACCATCATACAGGACCGTTGGCACTCCATCCAGAAGAAAGGGCAATGTAACAATTGCATCAAAGAGACGGGTCACAAAAAATGTTCCCTCAATGCGACCCACATTACCGAGCAATCGCATCACGGAAAGATCGGCATTTATTGTTTTCTCCGGCTTAAGTTCAGGATTAGGAACAATCAGTATTCCGGTTGTAGTTGCAGTACCGGCCACTGATTCAAACACTTTTGCAAGGTCATCAATATTTGGTGCGCGGAATCCGGTTCCTCCAAGCAGGGAGATTTTCCAGTTTTCAGGTGTATAAATCAAACCCGCTGTTGCACTTGATGTAATGTTCTTTTGCTTTACCTCATCAAACGGGAAAGGAAAAAATGCTTTATCGGTAAACCCTGCAAAAAGTGAAGATACTCCAATCCGTAAGCCATCATTCAGCGTTAAATCCGGAGTTATTTTTTTGGTGTGTGTAAACCAGGCGGCTGCAAAATTCATTCTGTTTTTACCACCGGGATATCGGGTATCCAAAGGAGAAACAGCACCTGTTACGATATCCTTCTTTGATGCCCTTGAAGTCACAGCATTGAGTTGAAAGTCCAGCCCATAACGGAAATCATTCCGGTCATTCTTTTTATGAAGATCAATGGTAAGGCCGGCTACATCAACAGACTCAACACGCTGCTGAAGTCCGTTGTTACCAAACCTTCGCTGGTAACGACTCTCTTCAATCTGCTGATAACCGGTTACAACTGAAATATCATCAGCCCATGACTTTTGAATTTTATGATCAAACCGGTGAGCGACCATTAGACGATTCTGAGGACCATAATACCACTCAGCAAATTTCAGCCCCATCGCAAACTGAGGGTTATTTGAAGTCGCGGGATCGGTAAGCCTGTCATAGCGTGGAATGTCAGTAGAAGCAGAATACTGTAAATTCAGCAAATGAGATGTGCGATCCGTTGGCTTGTAAAGAATCTTTTGCATGGCATCCAGCTGACGATAGCCGCTTGAACGCTGTACATAAGGATCACTATTGGCTACAAGTACATCGTTGAGATTATTCTCATCTCGTCTGACCAGTACCGGCCTGAAGCCAAATTCTTCACCCAGCGAAGGATTGATGCGTTTTCCCATGCGCAGATCACCAAAATCACTGACTGTCACAGATGACAGCCCAGCAAACTTTTTACCTGCAAGGTTAAAGTCAGCATGGAAAGTTTTTTCATTGTTTACCGTGCCCGTGCGGAAATACGATGATCCGGAAAAACTCTTTTTACCGGATGATAAAAGCGCAGGATCTTTTGTAAAAAAGTGAATGGCCCCACCGAGCGCATCGCTGCCGTAAACCGTAGAGGCAGGACCGAAAAGAACCTCTGCCCTGTCCAGCATGTTATTATCTACCGTGATGACATTCTGTAAATGCCCCGCCCGGTAGATCAGATTATTCATGCGGATTCCGTCAACCACCAGCAACACACGACTCGCCTCAAATCCCCTCAGAATCGGACTGCCGCCACCCTGCTGACTTTTTTGCATTGCGACGACGCCTGTATTTGCAAGAAGATCAGCACTGCTTTGGGCATTCAGGTTGATGATGGTAGAAGGAGTAATGATTTTTATTTGCTGAGCAACATATCTCCGCATTTCTGCTGCTTTCCCTGCAGAAATAATAACTTCCTCCAGGTAGGAGGTTTTCAGCGTATCATTTTGATCAGCCTTCTCTTCAAATTGAGCATGCGCATTAAATACCGGGATTAATCCAAATATTATTATCCATTTATAGTTCATAAATAAGGTCAGTTCATTAAGGTGATTCCGTTACAGGATATGCCCGTGAGGAATCACCGGTAAAGTAAATTTCAGACACCTGGAAGGGCGCCGGGAAAACTGATCATGATGATCAGTAAAAGAAATTTATACCGACCTGGGAGGAGGCGTAAGTGTATTATGCTCTGAAGAAATGCTTTTAAAAATAAACCGGGAATTATGAATTACACTTGTCGCAACAGAAGATGTGTCCCATCTGAAACCGGACTTCAAAAAAATCAGTGAAGAAAACTGAGAAAAAACTGATGGTGCCTTGCCGTCCTTTCCGGCATTGGACATCACTTCTTCTATAAATGCAAGAAGATCATCTTCAGCCTCGTCATGAAGTGCAAACACTTCAATCATTTCAGAACATGTATGCACCCTGGCGATGTCATACATCTTTCCGTTAATCAGTACCTCCCGTTCATTAACACGGGCCTTTTTAAATTCCTGAGGAGAGAGTTCAAAATGATCCAGTTCGGAATCCGGTAAATATTTCAATGCCTCCCTTGACTCGTCATGAAGCTGATTCAGTCGTACAATGAAATAACCATAGAAACCGGAAATATTTACCAGCAACAGAAGTAAAAGAAGAAAGGAAAATCTGCGGGACATCCGGTTATTTATCACACCAATGTAAAGATTCTGATTGTACTGAGACGAATATCTTGTACAGGCGGTAAAAAAAACCGGAGCGCTGACTCCGGTTTTTTTATTAACAAATTACTTGTTGACTCCCGGCAAACCTGCCTCCGGCTTGATTTGCTCCTGTCCGAATGATGGCGCCTTTCTGACTGTCGGATAAACCTCATCAAGTGTGTTTCCATCATAAAGTCTGCCATTTTTCATTACCTGAAAGACAGAGTTTGTATTGCGAAGATTTTCCAGAGGATTTTTATCAAGGATTACAAGGTCAGCAAGTTTACCTGACTCAAGCGATCCTACATCGCCATCAAGTCCTATGGCTTTTGCGCCCTGAATGGTAGCCACCTTCAGAGCATCATGCGGTGCCATTCCGCCTGCCGCGACACTCCATAGTTCCCAGTGGTAACCGATGCCCTGCATCTCGCCATGAGAACCTACGCCTGCATTACCTCCGGCCTTCACCAGGTCATTCACAAAACGCGCATGATCCGGAAACACATGTTCTTCATACATAAACCAGCTGTTCACTCTTCTGGTCTTTGCATCCAGTTCGGACTTCGGCATGAAGTAGTTCATCTTGGGATCCTTGTTGGGATTTTCTGTCGCCCAGTAAAAATTCTCTGCCCACGGACCTCCATAAGAAACCAGAAGTGTAGGAGTATATGTCATTCCGGCTTTAGCCACTGCTGTGATTACATCATTATATAATGGATAAATCGGAAGGCTGTGCTCGTGTCCGGGATAGCCATCAATAAGGTTCGTCAGATTGAGTTTAAAATCCAGACCACCTTCCGTGGTCGGCATTAACTGTTGTTCCTTCGCTGCCTGTATGATCCACTGACGGTGCTGACGATTTCCGGTCAGATACATCTTTATGGTCTTGGTGTTGAAGTATTCCGAATACTGCTTCAGAATATCTTTTGCCTGATCAAAGTCTTTGAGGTTATAAAACCAATATCCTACGCCGGGACCGGTTGAGTAAATTCTGGGTCCAATGATCTGACCAGTTTCAACCATATCGCCGTAAGTCAGCACATCCGTTGTGGCAGTCTGAGGGTCGCGGGTGGTTGTAACTCCATATGCAAGGTTTGCAGCATAAACCCATGCCTGGGTTTTGTGTAAGCCCCAGGCTGGCCACATGTGTGCGTGGGTATCCACAAATCCGGGTACAATTGTTTTGCCGGCAAGATTGATTTTCTTGACCGACGGATCCACTGTTATGCTTCCTGCAGGTCCTACTTGTTTGATTCTGTTATTTTCAATCAGCAAATCTCCGCGCTCAATCACTTCATTTCCTTTCATGGTAATGATCCTTGCATCCTGCAGCAGTACAATGCCCTGCGGAATATCTTTCGGAACATTCACCTTGATGCGGATTTCATTGGGCTTATAGCCTTCATCTTTTTTATCCTCCGTCGGCTGTTCAGCTTTTGAATCATTCTTTACTGAGTCTGCCGCAGGTTTTTTGGGCTCAGCTGCTTTTTTCTCTTTTTCTTTCTCTTCATCAGCCTTTTTCTTTTTCAATTTCTCCTCTGTTGCCTTGGCCGAGTCAAGGTTGTAAGTAAAAAAGGCATTACCCAAAGAGTAATAAACTGTCCGCCCTCCGGCATTCCAGGAAGCAAATTCACCGCCGAATTTTGTAAGCTTTCTTGAGGGGAACGCTGCCGAGGAAGCATCTGCCACAGACACCTTTGGTGCTTCCATACCTACCTGTGGTACTGTCACCACATACAAATCATTATTAATCTGTGCAAAGGCCTGGTCACCCTCGGGAGCCATTTTAATTAATGAAGCCGGTGAAGGCTCACGCTGAGGCTCTGTTGATGATTCAATCAGCATACAACTCACCTCCTCCGGTACTGATCCAAAAGTTGTAATGCCTGAAACGCGAAGGTGTTGCTTCTCATCCGTTCCATCCCAGCGAATAGATAATAGCCCACGCTGTCCGCTGAATAAATAGATCCTGTCCTGATTCTTTGTGAAATGGGGGTTGCCTCTTCCTTTGGCTTTTGCAATAAAATTCACCGCACCGCCATCACTGCTGATCCATGCCAGATCCTCCTGACTTGAAAAGGTAACAGGGCCATCATCTTCACGGAAAAAACTTGCCGCACCCATCGTGAATACAATGCGGTTTGATTTGTATGACCATGCCGGATCGGTGTACAACGCAGACTGAGCAGTAAGTTTTACCACTTCAGGTTTCTTGGCCTTAAAATTGATTTTGTAAATATTTCCGCCCTTTCCTTCCCATGATACCCAGGCCAGCTGACTTCCGTCAGGGTTCCAAGCCGGCATTGCTTCGGTAAAATTAAATGTCGATACACGCTTCGGTGTGCCGGAAGGAAGCGTCATCGTATATAATCTGTTCAGTACCGTGAAAGCGAGTGTTTTGCCATCCGGCGATACAACACCATCACGGATCTGTGTGGCCACAAACTCTTTATCATCCTTGATCGGATATTTGAAATCCACCAAAGGACCCAGCAACAATTCTGTATCTACCTTAAAAGGAATGTTCACTGCAGGTCCGCCGCTTACCGGTATTGAATAAAATTTTCCGCCGTATGAGGCAATCAGATTTTTACTGTCCGGTGTGAAAGACATTGCAGGAAGCACTCCGAGCGGAGCGATGGATTCCTGTTCATCCCGTTGCACGGGATAAGCCAGCCAGCGCTCTTCATTTGTTTTAAGATCACGGATGATCAGTCCGGTCTCATCATTATATCTCGATCCGTAAACCATCCAGTTTCCATCAGGAGAAAGGGTTGGTGTGAATGCCGAACCATAACGCGAAGTTCTGATTGCAGTTTCACCTGTTTCACGGTCATAATATCCGATCTGATATTGCGGAAGCATGGCATTGTAATTCCATGCACCATATCGCTGGGCATACCATATATATCTTGAGTCGGGTCCGAAAGCAGGCTCAACCACTTTAAGATTATCAGGCTTGCTTATCAATTGTGCTCCTGAGCCGCCATCGCGGTGAAACATCCAGAGCTTCAGATTCCGTGTTCCTCTTGAGGCCACAATGTACTGACCATCGGGTGTCCACTCAGCGCTCTGATAATGTTCATTATTTCCTTTGGTTACCTGCAGCGAGTCTGATTTGTCCAGATTGAACCACCAGACATTTTCGCCACCCGAGCGATCGGAAATGAATAAAAGTTTTTTGCCGTCAGGGCTGAATTTGGGATGGGAATCAAATGCCATTCCTTTTGTAAAGGATTGTGCGCTTCCGCCTGTTACAGGCATCGTATAGATGTCGCCGAGAAAATCAAAGGCAATGGTTTTGCCATCCGGGCTTACATCAAGGGACATCCATGTTCCTTCGGTTGTTGATATCGGAACACGACGGCCTATCTCCAGAGGGAGATCCTTATTTTTCTTTTTATCCTGAGCAGGCAGTGCGCCACTTGTCACCAGACAAACGGCTACGATAGAAATCAGAAATTTATTCATGCGGGTTAATAAAGTAGGTACAATTTAAACAGGAAAAAAGAAATGAAATTGCCGACTGTCAAATAGAAGATTAGCGTATCATTTCAAGAATATCGTCAATGTATTCACGGTTGTTGCTCAGCCGGGGCACTTTATTCTGGCCACCGAGTTTTCCACGCTTTTTCATCCAGTTATAAAAAGTGCCTTCTGATACTGCATGAATCTTAGGTGCCACCAGGGCAAGGTCATGGGCGCGCTTTGCGTCATAATCGGAATTAATGCTTCGGAGGGTATTATCCAGCACGGCATTGAACTTATCCATATTCCGTGGCATTACCCTGAACTCAATGATCCACTCGTGGCCTCCGCGTTTGCCCTGTTCCAGATAAACAGGTGCTGCGGTAAAATTTTCAATCACTGCGCCGGTTTGTTCGCAGGCCTTTGTAACGGCGGCCTCTGCATTTTCAACAATAATCTCCTCACCAAACGCATTGATGAAATGTTTGGTTCGACCACTGATGCGGATGCGGTAGGGTGATTTAGAGGTAAACCGAACTGTATCACCTATCTGATATCTCCACAACCCGGCGTTGGTGGTTATGACCATTGCATAATTTTTGCCCAATTCTACCTCATCCAGGCCGATCGCTTCAGGATAATCGCGGTCAAGCTGGTCCATCGGTATAAATTCATAAAATATTCCGTAATCCAGCATCAGCATAAGATCTTCCGAATCAGGCTGATCCTGAATTCCAAAGAAACCTTCGCTTGCATTATACGTTTCCCAGTAGTGCATATCATCACTGGGAATAATTTGCCGGAATAACTTCCGATATGGATGAAAGGCAACTGCGCCGTGAAAAAATACTTCCAGATTTGGCCACACTTCAAGTACGCTGGATTTGCCCTTCAGTTCCGCAACGCGCTGTAACAATAAAACCGTCCATGTGGGTACACCGGCAATTTGTGTGACATTAACATCAGCTGTTTCACGGGCAAGCTTCTCAATTTTTTCTTCCCAATCATTCATCAGAGCTGTTTCAAGGCTTGGCGTTCTGAGAAACTGAGCCCACGCAGGCAGATTTTGCATGATTACCGCTGAAACATCTCCGAAATGAGAACTGTGTGTTGGGTCAAGATTATTCTCCTGTAGGCTTCCGCCGACAGCAAGACTTTTTCCATTGAATATACGGGTGTTGGGATAATTATTTACATAGATAGAAATAAGATCCTTTCCTGCTTTGTAATGGCACTCTTCTAGAGACTCCTGAGAAACGGGGATAAATTTACTTCTTGAGTTGGTAGTGCCTGAAGATTTTGAAAACCACTTGATTGGGGAAGGCCAGAGAATGTTCTGTTCACCTCTCATGATCCTGTCAATGTAAGGACTTAATTGTTCATATGATGAAATCGGAACTCGTCTTTTAAAATCCTCATAATTCACGATCTCATCAAAACAGTATTTGCTGCCAAACTCTGTCGGCCGGGCTGTAAGAAGCAGCCGTTTAAGCATCTCATCCTGAACTTCAGAAGGATACTGCATGAAAAGCTCCATCTGATGAATGCGCTTTTTCATTACCCAGGTCATGATGGAATTCAGAATCGGCATATTCGGGTCAGGATCTTAAAATTAGCGGGTCTGAATCTTCAGGCAAATTATATCTATTACCTACTGCGTTTCAGTTACGCGTGATTTACGCAGCTGAAAATTCTGGCCAAGGTAAACTTTGCGAACCAGCGGATCTCCGGCAAGTTCTTCTGCAGTACCTTTTTTGAAAAGTTTACCCTCCACCATCAGATAAGCGCGATCTGTGATAGAAAGTGTTTCGTCCACATTATGATCTGTGATCAGAATGCCAATATTTTTTCTTTTCAGTCTTGAAACGATGGTCTGAATTTCTTCAACAGCAATCGGATCAACACCGGCAAAAGGTTCATCAAGCAAAACAAATTTCGGATCTACTGCCAGTGCACGCGCAATTTCTGTGCGCCGGCGCTCGCCACCTGAAAGGACACCGCCGAGATTTTTTCTCACATGCGTGAGGCTGAATTCTTCGAGCATCTGCTCCACCTTTCTCTTACATTCATCTTTCGGAATGTTACGCATTTCAAGCGGCGCTAAAATATTCTCTTCAACAGTAAGTTTTCTGAATACAGATGCTTCCTGTGCGAGATAGCCTATTCCAAGACGCGCACGCTGATACATCGGGAGGTCTGTGATGTCCTGATCATTCAGAAAAATCTTTCCGTCGTTGGGCTTGATCAGCCCGACAATCATATAAAAACTTGTAGTTTTTCCTGCTCCGTTGGGTCCAAGCAACCCTACAATTTCTCCCTGCCCCACTTCAATGGAGACATTGTTAACAACTGTCCTTTTTTTATAAGTCTTTAACAGACCTTCAGCATGCAGTTTCATGAATCAGCGGAAAGCGCCGGCTGTATATCCCGGACACGAATCTGAAGCGAAGTTACATCGTTGAATGTATTTTCTTCAATGGTATAGGCCATATTAAAAGGTTTGCCTGAACTTACCATTTCAAAAAGGTCAGGGCGGTCAAAGCATATGGCATCAAAAGTGCGTTGTTCTGCAGAGCCGGGCAATCTGAATTTCAAATGGCGTTCCTTGATCAGGGATGGAATTCCGAGGGGTCGCAGATTTCTTGTTTCAAAAACAGGTCTTAGATTCTGAGGTCCGAACGGAGCCATCTGCTCGGTAATCCGGAAAAACGGCCATGTCACCTGCTCCAGTGAAATAACTTCATCAATTGTAATGGCCGGCGTTAACATCTCAGCGGTAACCGAAGCGGCAACAACCTGTTCAAAGCGTTGCCGGAAAGCTTCAAAATTTTCAGGCAGCATGGTAAGTCCTGCAGCATAACGATGGCCTCCGAACTTTTCCAGCAAATCCTTGCATTTGTCCAGTGCACCATAAAGATCAAAGCCCTCCACGCTTCTTGCAGAGCCGGTGATCTTTCCTTCGGATAAGGTCAGAATGACTGTAGGCTTATAGTATTTATCAAGTACTCTGGATGCAACAATTCCTATTACACCTTTGTGCCATGTTTCCCTGTATAACACTGTTGATTTTTTTCCCGCTGTCTGCGGGTCTGTGCTTACCATGTTAAGTGCCTCTTCAGTAATAGACAAGTCGAATTCTCTCCGCTCCGAATTACTGACGTCTACCTTACCTGCATGTTCACGGGCTGATTGCAAGTCTGATGATATTAATAGTTCCACAGCACCGTTTGCATGGGCTACCCTGCCTGCAGCATTAATCCGTGGTCCTAACGTGAATACTATGGAAGACACGTCCAGTGCTTTCATCACACCGGAACGCTCCATCAGTGCTTTGAGTCCGGGGCGTGGGTCCTCATTAAGTTTTTTTAATCCGAAAAAAGTAAGGATCCGATTTTCTCCGGTGAGCGGTACAATGTCTGAAGAGATGCTTACAGCGAGCAGATCAAGGTATGAGAAAACAACTTCCTCATCGGCATACCTTCTTGCGTACCCCTGTATTAACTTAAACCCGATGCCACAACCGCTCAGCTCCTTATAAGGATATTCGCAATCGGGCCGCTTCGGATCAAGAACTGCAACTGCAGAAGGAATGTGTTCATCGGGAAGATGATGATCACAAATAATAAAATCTATTCCGGCTTCCGCAGCCTTGAGAACCATGGCAGAAGATTTTATTCCAAGGTCAACAGAAATAATCAGCTGAACATGTTTGCTGATGGCCCAGTCAATTCCGGTTTCTGAAACACCATAGCCTTCTTTATTCCTGTCCGGAACATAAAAGAGACAATCGGCATTAATCCCCTGCAAATAGCCGTAAACCACAGCAACCGAAGTAGTGCCGTCAACATCATAATCGCCGTATACAAGAATGCGTTCTTTTTTATCAACAGCCTGCTTTAACCTGTTTACGGCAGACTCCATATCCTTCATCAAAAACGGATCATGAAGCATAAAGCGGTCCGGACGAAAAAAATTTTTTGCTGATTGAAGATCAGTGATACCTCTTTTAATTAGTAATGATGCAAGTGAGCCATTCACATTGATGGCTTTGCTCAATGCCTCAATACTTTCCTGTCCCGGCTGCTCGGAATATACCCACCTTCGCTTTGTCATTACTGTAATATCTGCTTTCGTAAATCCTGATTAATAACCCGGCTTACGGTTTTAGGTCAATTCAAAAGTAGTTCTGTCCTTTCAATTTTTTTTCCAAAATACAGGATAATAAAAAACGGCAGGTTATAAACCTGCCGTTTCGAGGATAATAAATCAGAAATTATTTCAGTTTGAAAGCCTTCCTGATTTTATCAGTATAATCAAGCTTTTCCCATGGGAAGAGCTCAACCTTAACTTTTTTCACTCCGTCGCGTCCTCTAAACGCTTTTTCAACGACTTTGGGATCACGCCCCATATGACCGTATGCAGCGGTCTCTGCATAAATCGGTGAGCGCAGGTTGAAGCGTTTTTCTATGAAATAAGGACGCAGGTCAAAAATCGTTGCAATCTTCTGAGCGATTTCGCCATCGGTCATATTCACTTTTGATGTTCCTGAAGTATTCACATAAAGACCAACCGGTTTTGCTACACCAATCGCATAGGCTACCTGAACAAGCACTTCATCACAAAGACCGGCAGCTACCATATTTTTTGCAATGTGTCGTGTTGCATATGCCGCTGAGCGGTCAACCTTGGAAGGATCTTTGCCTGAAAACGCACCACCACCATGTGCACCGCGTCCGCCATAGGTATCCACAATAATTTTTCTTCCGGTAAGACCGGTGTCACCATGGGGACCTCCGATTACAAATTTCCCTGTCGGATTAACATGGTAATTAATACCCGCACCGAAAAGCTTCTGAATCCTGGCAGGTAATTTTTTCTTTATGCGCGGTATGAGAATACTGATTACATCTTCACGAATCTTTTTCAGCATAACAGCATCTTTAGCGAAATCATCGTGTTGTGTGGATATCACGATTGTATCAATTCTTACCGGCTTGCGGTCATCACTGTATTCAATGGTAACCTGAGACTTCGCATCCGGACGAAGGTATGTCATTACCTTACCCTCACGACGGATGGCTGCCAGCTCACGGAGCAGAAGATGGGAAAGCTCCAGCGGCAAGGGCATATAGTTATCCGTTTCGGAAGTTGCGTAACCAAACATCATACCCTGGTCACCGGCACCCTGATCTTCTTTTTTCTTACGCTCAACACCCTGATTGATGTCGGGTGACTGTTCGTGAATGGCAGAAAATATACCGCAACTGTTGGCTTCAAACATGTACTCCGCCTTAGTGTATCCGATTTTCCGGATTACCTCCCGTGCGATCTCCTGAACATCCAGATTGGCTTTTGATTTAACCTCTCCGGCCAGAACAACCTGACCTGTTGTAACCAGGGTTTCACAGGCTACTTTAGACTGGGGATCGTAAGCAAGGAAATAATCAATCAGTGCATCGGAAATCTGATCGGCAACTTTATCGGGATGTCCTTCAGATACGGATTCGGAAGTGAATAAATACGGCATAATGATAGTTTAATGTGGTGTTGAGACGGCACAAACCGAGTCGCAAATATAAAAGACTAAATCATGCAAGGAACAGGAAAATGCATGGCATTTTAGGAAGTTCCCAATCAGGCCAGTTCTTAACAGGCAAGGAAACAATTTTTTCTTCCTTGCCGGTAAGATCGCAGGCAACACAAAGCATCGATGAAGGACTAAGCTGTTTCTTTAATGTGGCCAGTAGTCTGTTATTGCGATGAGGACTCTCAATAAATATTTGTGTCTGACGCTCATCCCTGGAAATCTTTTCAAGCTTTTTTATTTCTGCACTAAGTTCCCGCTCCTGAATTGGAAGATATCCATGGAATGCAAACCGCTGTCCATTCAACCCGGAAGCCATCAGCGACAACAATATAGAGGAGGGTCCCACCAGCGGGCATGCAGTTATCCCCAAACGATGGGCTCTGCCTACTGCCAGCGCACCCGGATCGGCTACACCCGGACAACCTGACTCAGACAGTATTCCCATATCCTGCCCGTCGAGCAGTGGTTTTAGCAAGCGATCTATTTCTTCTTCCGCTGTATCTCTGTCAAGTTTCTCAAAATGAAGCGCCCCTATGTCATCATAAATCTTAAGCGATGACAAAAACTGACGGGCAGAGCGAAAATCTTCGGCCAGAAAAAATCGTATGTGCGAAATATCCTTTCTCCAGAGTGGCGAGAAAAACCTGTCAGGATCTGCCGAAGCAATCATGTTTGGAATCATGTAAAGCTTTCCCTTGCTCACTTGTTATTTTCTTTAAGCAGAAACTCAGAAACTTTTTTGACGAAGGCTTTAGGCTGCTCCGCCTGAAGCCAGTGTCCTGTGTCAAGAAAGTCAATCCGGTTATCCGGGAAATGATTGCTGATCCTCACCTCATCACCCGGTTTAAAATAATCGGAACGCGATCCCATTAGAAATAACACAGGCCCCATAAATGCAGGGCCGTGAACAGGATCACCCAGAACATCTTCCATATTATCAGCGATGACCTTCAGATTGATCTTCCAGGAAAAACCGCCTTCCGGTTTACGCGAAAGATTTTTAAGCAGGAATTGCCGCACATCAGGCTGCGTAACGAAAGCGGAAAGTTTTTCATCTGCTTCCTGTCTTGTGGTCAGATTTTCAGGATGAAGTGAAAGCAGTCCCTCTACGATTCGGTTATGATGCGGCGGGTAAACTTTCGGAACAATATCCACCACAACCAGTTTACTGACCAGTTCGGGATGATCAATTGCAAGCTTCATAGCCACTTTTCCGCCCATACTGTGGCCTATAACTGCAGCCGGCACAAGATTCTGAGTCTTAATGAATGCTCTGACATCTTCGGCCATTGCCTCATAATCATGACGGTCGTTGTGTGGCGATAGCCCGTGGTTACGAAGGTCAATGGTATAAACTGAATAATGTTCCCCAAGCATCCGGGCCTGAGTCATCCAGTTGTCACTTGACCCGAACAAACCATGAAGAATGACAACAGGTTTACCTGAACCGTAAACACGATGAAAAAGCTGCATGCACAAAAGTACAATGAAGCACAGTATATTTCGGACTCAAATCATCAACAGATGAGAGATACAGACCGATCTTTCACCATAGGAGGCCTCCGCGCCGAAGACCTTGTAAAGGAATTCGGGTCTCCGCTTTATGTATATGATGCCGGAAAAATTTCAGCACAATACAAAAGACTTCACGCTGCCCTTCCTCAAGGAAGCGTAATCAAGTATGCCGTTAAAGCATTGACGGGAATTTCTGTTCTCCGGTTTATTCATTCCCTTGGAGCCGGCGCAGATGTGGTTTCCATTCAGGAACTCAAAATTGCCCTGCATGCAGGCTTTGCGCCGTCGCAAATCATGTTCACGCCAAACAATGTGGACTTCAGCGAAATTCAGGAAGCAGTTTCGCTTGGTGCAGAAGTAACGGTGGATAACCTTTCATCACTTGAAAAATTCGGAATAGCTTTTGGCGGCAGTCATCCTGTGGCTATTCGTCTTAATCCGCACATCATGGCCGGAGGTAATCTGAAAATTTCAACCGGTCACAGTCATTCCAAATTCGGTATTTCAATTCAGCAGCAACAACAGATTCTTGCTGTCGTAAACAAATACGGAATTGATGTCAGCGGATTGCACACTCATACCGGATCCGAAATCACCGATATTCAGGTGTTTATCCGAGTAGCAGAAATTTTACTTGAAATCGCTACTTATTTCCCTTCACTCAGATTTGTTGACTTCGGAGGAGGTTTCAAGGTAGCATACAAACCGGGCGATAAAACCACGGATATTGAAGCACTCGGTAAAATGCTTGGTGAGACCGTTGACAATTTCAATAAGAAAACCGGTAAGCAGCTGGAGATCCGCGTGGAGCCCGGAAAATTTCTTGTCAGCGAAGCGGGTTATCTGATCACCACAACTAATGTTGTAAAGGAGACACCGGCGGTTACTTTCATAGGTATCAACTCGGGACTTAATCATCTCATTCGTCCGATGATGTACGATGCATGGCATGAAATTGAAAACATCTCTAACCCGGATGGTCCGCTGAAGCAGTATACCATTGCCGGCAATATCTGTGAAACCGATAACTTCGGTACGGATCGTATGTTGAACGAAGTGCGCGAAGGTGATTTGATTGTTCTCCGGAATGCGGGGGCTTATGGTTACACCATGGCATCACAATACAATTCCCGCCTCAGGCCTGCGGAAGTTATGGTCCATGAAGGCCGTGCTCATCTGATCAGAAGAAGGGACACGCTGGAAGATCTGCTGAACGGACAAATTCTGATAGATCTGTAAGCTTAAAAAAAAGCGGCCTGAGACCGCTTTTTTTGTGGTGATGGAGGGAATCGAACCCCCGACACAAGGATTTTCAGTCCTTTGCTCTACCAACTGAGCTACATCACCTGACCATTTCCCCTTTGAAGGGGGCACAAAACTATGGAAAATTGGTTTTTACGCAAACTCACAGAAAAATTTACAACCTGTTTTATCTGGATTTCCGATATAATTGAACCTGTTCGGCCGTTCCGGAGGGATGTTCCTGAATGATCCGAAGGTTTTGTAGGTAGGAACAGACCGTTGAATTAATTTGAGGCCTGATATGGCCATTCTTCAGCAATTACTGTTTCTTATCGTACTTACCGCCGCCGCCTGGTTGATCAGAAAGCGGGTGTTGTTTATCAAAAACAATATTAATCTGGGCAAAGAGAGCAATACTGCCCCCAACCCGGATCGGTGGAAAAATCTTTTTCTCATTGCCTTTGGCCAGAAGAAGATGTTCACGCGTCCGGTGCCTGCTCTGCTGCATCTGCTCATCTATGCAGGCTTCATCATCATCAATCTGGAAGTACTTGAATTTGTCATTGACGGGCTTGCGGGCACGCACCGAATTTTCGCTCCTTATCTGGGAGGACTCTATCCCGTACTGATGAATGTGTTTGAATGGCTGGCACTTGGTGTGCTCGTCTCATGTGTTTTCTTTCTGATCAGAAGAAATATTCTGCGAATTGAGCGCTTCAGGAGTCCGGAGCTGAGTGCCTGGCCAAAACTTGATGCCAACATCATTCTGATTACTGAGATTATTCTGATGATTGCAATTTTCACGATGAACGCTTCAGATCAGATATTACAGCGGCAGGATTCTGCCCATTACACTTCAACAGGAGTTTTATTCTTAAGCAGTTTTCTGATCAGCGGACTGGAATTTTTAAATACGGATACACTTATTCTGATTGAGCGCGGTGCATGGTGGTTTCATATCATCGGCATCCTAGCCTTTGCAGTCTATGTAACCTATTCCAAGCATCTTCATATTTTTCTGGCTTTCCCGAATACGTGGTATGCACGAACCGAACCAAAGGGTAAAATTGAAAACATGCCTGTCGTAACTGCAGAAGTTAAGTCCATGCTGGGTATTGCCGGCGATGCTCCGGCAACGGGAGCGGCTCCCGGAAAATTCGGTGCACGCGATGTAAATGATCTGGATCGCCGGCATCTGCTCTCAGCTTATTCGTGTACAGAGTGCGGCCGATGCACTTCTGAGTGCCCCGCTAACATGACCGGAAAAAAATTATCACCGAGAAAAATTATGATGGATGTCCGTGACCGTATGGAAGATATCGGCAACGGAAAAAATACAGAAGGAAAGTTTTTGCTTGGAGATTATATCACCAAAGAGGAAATAAATGCATGCACCAGTTGTAATGCCTGCGTTGAAGCTTGTCCCGTGTTAATCAATCCACTTGACATCATTCTTGAACTCAGGAGGTATGTTTCCATGGAAGAGTCCGGTGCGCCTGCATCCTGGAACTCCATGTATCAGAATATTGAAACAAATTTTGCGCCCTGGAAATTCTCTCCTTCTGATCGTTTCAACTGGAAATCCGGGGCCGAACAAAACTGAAGAATCTCATCATGAAAATATCCACACTTGCTGAACTGACTGCCGCAGGAGAATCATGCGAAATATTATTCTGGGTTGGTTGTGCCGGATCATTCGATGACCGGGCGCGCCGTGTGACCGTTGCCTTTGCACGCATACTTGACGCAGCAGGAATCCGCTATGCAGTACTTGGGACCGAAGAGAACTGCACCGGCGACCCTGCCCGTCGCGCAGGTAATGAGTTTCTGTATCAGATGCAAGCCATGAATAACATTCAGACACTGAATAACTACGGTGTTCAAAAAATTGTAACTGCCTGTCCCCATTGTTTCAATACACTGAAAAACGAATATCCTGAACTCGGCGGGAATTATGAAGTGATTCATCATGCCATTTTTCTGCAGGAACTCATCAACAATGGCAGAATCAGGCTAAGAGAAGGCGGTTCCTTTAAAGGAAAAAAAATCACTTACCACGACTCCTGCTACCTTGGCCGTGCTAACGGAATTTATGAGGCGCCGCGTATTGTCCTTGAAGCCCTTGATGCCGACCTGGTAGAGATGAAGCGATGCCGTACCACCGGTCTTTGTTGCGGAGCAGGAGGAGCGCAGATGTTCAAGGAACCTGAAAAAGGAAAAGTTGATATCAATACGGAGCGTACCAGGGAAGCCATTGAAACAGGGGCATCAACCATTGCAGTTGCATGTCCGTTCTGTATGACCATGATGCGTGACGGAGTAAAGACGCATGAAAAAGAATCTTCTGTGGAGGTTAAAGATATTGCTGAGCTTATTTCAGAAAATCTTGAGACCAGGAACCGGGAAAATTAATCTTTCATTACTGCCCAGCGTAGCAGAACTTTCCAGTTCACTTTCGTTCCGGTCATCAGAATGCCGACTCTGAAAATTCTTCCTGCCAGCCAGGTTGTACCTATAAATCCCGCCACCAGTAATGCCATTGAAAGTGCCAGTTCCCATGCCGGAACACCGAATGCTATTCGGCCCACCATGGCCACCGGCGAAGTCAGCGGTATCACCGAAAACCAGAAACTGATTGATGAATGAGGATCTCTTAATATAAAGGTGAACAATCCGAGGTATCCTATCAGAAGCGGAAGCGTAACAGGAAACTGAAACTGCTGGGCTTCCTGCACCGATTCAACAGAAGAACCAATTGCCGCAAAAAGCGCACCATACATCAGGTATCCTCCGATGAAGAAAAAAAGGAATACAGATGCCATGTAAATGAGTGGCAGATCCGAGACCTGCTGCATCATCTCCCTGGCCTCTGTCAGACCCTCCGCCTGTGCAGGCATATCTTCACCCATTGAAGCAGTTACCTGCCGGGTAATCTGATCCTGCGGCATATCAAGTCCGAAATATGCCGTCACGGAAGAAGTGACAAAGGTGATCAGGAATATCCAGATCAGAAACTGTATCAAACCAACCGAGGCTATGCCGACAATCTTGCCAAGCATAAGCTGAAAGGGCTTTACCGATGAAACAATGATCTCCAGAATTTTAGAAGATTTCTCCTCGATGACTCCCTGCATAATCTGGATACCATAGAGTAATACGAGCATATAAATAACTATACCCATCCCCATACCAAGTCCGTAAAGCAGACCGGTGTTGCTGTCGCTTTCCAGACCGGTTTCAGTCAGTGTTTTCTCCTCAAATGAAACCGATGCACGCAAAGATTTAAGCACAGAGGGCTCAATGTTATAGTTTTCAAGTTTCTCATCTCTGACTTTATCTGTAAGGATGTCTTTCAGCGCAGAGGTTTTATCCATACCCGGGTTCTTACGGGTGTATAAAACAAAGCCTTCAGGATTTTTTATATCAAACTCAGGAATATACAACAGTGCAAAATCCTGCGATTCAGAATAAACTGTTTTTGCCTGTTCCAGTGTTCCTTCAAAATAATAGAACTGAAATTTTCTGGTGCTGTCCAGTGTGAAAGTCCCGGCCTCATCCACAACCATAATTTTATCGGCTCTCGAAGTACCTGACTCTTTGACCATCATATAAATCATCCCTGCGATAATCGCAGGAAAAATCAAAGGCACAAGAATTGTGGAAACCAGAAATGATTTTTTAGTCACTCTGATCAGAAACTCTCGCTTGATGATTATCCAAACTTTGTTCATTACATTAAGATTGAATTCCGAGATCGCGTTTCAGTACTTCATCAGATTCACCCTTTACCAGACTGATAAAGATCTCTGCCATGGAGGGCAACTTTTCCCGGAAGGAATGAATGTCAGTTGATGTAATCAGAGATTGCAACAAAGCATTGCCTTTGCTACCGTCCAGAATGCTGATATCGGAACGGATGAGACCTCCTTCTGCAGGCTTTTGATCCAGCAACCTGAATCTTGAGGCGTCCAGATTTAAATCTCCTGTGGCATGAATGACTTCAAAAGTGCCTGTCCGGTATTGCTCACGGATACTCTGTGTGGAGCCTTCAAGAATTTTTTTAGACCGGTTGATCATCAGGGCGCGGTCGCAAAGTGCCTCCACAGTTTCCATTCGGTGCGTGGAGAATACGATGGTAGCTCCCTTTGATCTCAGATCCAGAATGACCTCAGTAATCAATTGTGCATTTACAGGATCAAATCCTGAAAACGGCTCATCAAGAATTATCAGCTTAGGCTGATGAAGAATCGTTCCGATAAACTGAATCTTCTGAGCCATCCCTTTGGACAAATCCTCTATCTTCTTACTCCACCAGTCCTTGATCTCAAAATATTCAAACCAGTAGCGGATTTGCTTCATGGATTCCTGACGGGACAAACCTTTAAGTTGTCCGAGGAACAACATCTGATCCCCAACCTTCATTTTTTTATATAGACCGCGTTCTTCAGGAAGATAACCAACCATTCCGATGTGACGGCTTGCCAGGATCTCATCAAACAAACGAATCTCTCCGGCGTCTGCACGGATAATTTGATTGATAATTCTGATCAGGGTAGTCTTTCCTGCACCATTGGGACCAAGCAGTCCGAAAATACTTTGTGCAGGAATTTCAAAACTTACATTATCCAGCGCTGTATGACCGGAGTAGGATTTTATAATGCTGTCAGCTGAGAGGATATTCAAACAGGTACAGGTTTAATTACAAATCAGTAACCGGCAGCGTTACGGAGGAGGATCCTCCCCATGGCCACGTCAAGGTTAAAAACGACAGGCTTTTGAACTGCCGGATTCCAGGATGGGCTGGCATATGCATTGTCACCTACCTGCCTGTAATTTCTGGGAACCACTACACTGGAAAGCCAGGAGTCATTGATGCGCACGAGAACCGGCACATCATCATCCGGTAAATTAACTACCAGATTTCCTGCCCCTACAATACCATAAACAACATAGTCTACTAGCGGCCGGTCGCTGAAGTCGAGGAACATTTTCCCAAAGCCTACCTCCGCGGCAATGAATCTGCTTTTAGCCTGATGCGTTTTATGAAGTGCCACCGACCCGAGTTCAACTTTAACCTGAAAAGTGTCCATCTCTGTTTTATTCTCACCATGGTCGTAGGAGATTCGGATTTCAGCACTGCCGGTATTGATATTAAGTCTTTCGATAGATAGTCCGGAGAGATCAATATTTGAATTGCCCAGATCATAATCCATATTAAGATGATACGGCTTGTTGTCCGTCAGATAAACTTTCCATAATCCCTCAGATCTCTCTTCCCCCATCATCTGCTCAGAAAGTATTCTTGTAACACCCCTTCCGGAAACATCATTAAGTTTCAGCATGATCTGTTGAACAGACCCCGACATCGTTTCTTCAAACAAAAATGGATTACGCCCTGTCTCTCCCTGACTGTAAACATTGAGAACTTCTGCACTGTGAGTGGGCCTGATGATATAATTTCCCGACTCAGCCCCAACTTTTAAAACAACCCTGCTGCATTCCTGTTTTCCCTCAACGGCAAATTGCTTTTTGGGCTGTGCTGCAGCCGAAAAAGCAACTATGAAAATGATCAGCCGGGGTAAAACTTTAATCATCAGGAGGTCTTAAACGAAAAAAGCAGGTCTAAGGTTAGAATTGATTGATCAACAAGCCTTAAAGGTAAAAAAACCTGCTTTTTTCTGAAAAAAACCTATTTCTTCCCCGAAAGCATCTCCCGACGCTCAAATAGTGAGCTCAGCAGTGCGGTGGAAGCAGAGGAAAAATAGACGTCGGGCTGCGCAGATGTGTTTAAGACATAATCAGATTCACGCCTCCAGGCTTTGACGGTTGCAAGTGCACCGCCTGAGCCTTCAAAAGTTAGCGACAAATCAGACTTGCCGACCGGTTTGAAGTCGTCGGCAAAAACCTGTGCATTTTTAAAACCCAGCTGATTCAGATAGTTTTTCATTTCAACAGAGTCAGCTGCCTGACCATCAACCATCCATTTTGAATTTTTCAGTTCAGCAACAAATCCTGAATCAGGGTAATCAAAACGAATGCGTGTAATCTGTTCCGGCTTCAGACGCAAAAATGATTTATCACGCCAATCATCAAAGCCCCGGTTAAAGGCAGATTCCATAAAACCTTCTACAGTATAAACCTGATCCTCATCTGAGTTCCTGACATAAGTGAACGAAGCACCGTAGCCTCCCATTCCATAAGGATTGGGCGGGCCGGACGGCTGGCCAAATCCTGTCCTTCCTACATGAAATTCAGCAAGCACCTTTTTACCACTGAATACAACAACGCGCGTTGATGAATCCCCTACCGAATATTGCTGCCATTTATCTTTTTTCCGTGTAATAAGTTTTTGAGGAGCAAGCTTTACCAGATAACTGAGCATGGTTGAAACAGAACCCATATCTGCGCTTGCCTCTTTTTGTCCGTTGGAAACTGTCCATCCTGAAACTTTCCTGCTGAACTCCAGTTTCAATCCCTTACCTGCTGCAGGGTAAAGATGAACGGCACTAACAGTTGCAGTATCTGTCTTTACCAACACCTCAGGTAAAGAGCGCTGCAGGCCCGGTGAACGGAAGATTTTTGCAAGTGCAAAAACCAGAACAAGTCCGACAAGAATTCCGATTAGTATTTTATTATTGAGCTTCTTCATGGGATTAAAAATTTAACCTTTCAGACTGCATCAAAATTTTCACTCATGCGCTTCAGTTGTCTCATCCTATTACGCTGGTGGCGGTAGATTCCATAACCAATGGCCAGCAGGACCGGCAACAGGAAGTTCGTGTACTTCAGCAGAGCCTTGGTGGAATCTTCTAGCTGGCGGATCGGACGAGCACTGGCACCTTTAGTTCGCAGGTCTATCAGGCCTGTGTCATCGGCAAGCCAGTCAATAGAATTTACCAGCAGGTTAACATTATCAGGCTGAATACGGCGGGCTTGCTGCGGAGGACCATTGATCGGAAAGTCGCCGTCAGCGATCACAACCATGCCCGATGGCTGTGCTCCCGGCAGATCAGAAAGTTTTCCCTCCAGCACAGCGGCAACAGGAAGATTAGATTGTGTAAAGTCTTCCTCCGTCCACTGTCTGGCCACATCAAAAAATACAGGAGCTCGTTGAGTTGATGATTTTTCTGAAGTAAATGCAACAGGTGTAAATCTTTTTGAAGTATCACCGGTGAATTTCAGGCTACTTGCAAATTGCATGATCACGGCCTCAAGACCCTGTGTGATGGGATGTTCTGCAAAAGTGGATATCACAGGGATGAAAGGAAACTGAATCTGCTGCTGCAAAATTCCGAAACTCGTTTGTTGCTGTACCCCTATTGAAGCACACTGCGCATCTATTACAAAATTTTCCTCGGCTTCAATTCCTTTGGATTGCAGCCACGCTTCAAGTCCGGTTGTTACCGGTCGTCCGGAAGCATTTTGCAAATCTCCATCAACACGGTTAAATGCTGCCACGATTTTGCCGCCGCGTGCAAGGTAGGCCTCCAAAATCTGGAAATCGGCATAAGGAATAGAGTCTGTCGGACGAATTATTGCAAGCGTGGAAATATCATCCGGGATCCTGGTCGAATCCGAAAGCATAACCTCACGAATGGTATAAAGGATTTCAAGGCTTTCGCGAACCTCTGCCATTTCATTGACAGGAACCTCACCGTGCCCTTGTAAAAATCCAATTGCCGGCTTTTCGGTTAAAGAAAGTTTCTTGATGGCTGTGGACAGCGCGTATTCCATGGCAGATCCGGGCTGCACAAAAGGAATTGATTCAGTCCGCTCACCAAGAGAAACGACAGCGCCCATATAGGCCTTTTGTTGCTTCATCTGATCTTTTTCACGGACATTGATCACCAGCGGCTGAACGCCGGCTTCCACTGCCTGTTGTTCTGTCGGCTCATCAGCATTGGGGTTTATGAACTCATAAACAACATTACCATCTGAACGGCTGGCATATTCAATCAGAATTTCCTGAAAGCCCTGGCGCACCGGCATGTACTGGGGCGGAAGGTTTTCGGAGAAGTACGCCTTAACAGTGACTGCATCATCAAGCTCCTCAATGATGTCCAGTGTGGCGGGACTGAGGGTGTATTCTTTATCTTCAGTAAAGTCAAGGCGCAGATTAAACTCAGTACTGAGGAGATTAAGTGCCACGATGATGGCTATTATCAGGCCGGCACTCAGGGTTACATTCTTCAGCATAATCAATTCAGTTTAAGCGACATTTCTTTTTGTTAGTGAGAGCTCAGACAGAATAAGTCCAATGGCAATAATGGACAGGAAATAAATCAGGTCACGCGTATCCACAACGCCTCTTGAAATGCTGTCGTAATGATTTGACAGACTCAGACCAGTAAACAGCCGGCTTAAAAAGCCGGTGAAGTTGGTTGCAAGCACTTCAAAGATCAGATGAAAAAAAAGTCCGATGGTGATTGAGCTCAGGAAAGAAACAATCTGATTGTTGGTAATGCTGCTCGCAAACAAACCGATGCTGGTGTAGGCGCCGCTCATCAGCAGCAGGGCAAGGTATCCACATAAGATTTCGCCCTGATCCAGATTACCGATGGCGGAAAGCGTAATGACATACGGCAGTGTGAATAGTAACGCAATGCCTACAAGAGATAAGGCACCCAGAAATTTTCCAAAAACCACCTGACGGTCTGTGACAGGTTTGGTAAGAAGCAATTCAATGGTACCTGTCTTTTTTTCTTCTGCCAGCAGACGCATGGTCAGTGCGGGAATAAAAAAGAACAGCGACCAGTAGGCTACGGCAAAAAAACCGCGAAGCGTTGTTTGTCCGACGAGGAAAATATCAGAGCCGAACATCCAGGTAAAAAATCCGCTGAACCCAAGGAAGAGTACCAGCAGAATATAGGCGATCAGTGAATCAAAGAATGAGCGCAGTTCTTTACGGCAAATTATCAATACAGCTCTCATGATCAGTTAGTAGTTAAGTTTCTGAAAATATCTTCAAGCCGCGTTTCTATGGCGGTCATCTCCGTAAGGGTCCATCCTTTTTCAACACAGAGTCTGAAAATTTCTTTTCTGGAAGAGTGGCCGGGTTTACTCTGAATCTCAAACCTGTTCATGGCAGCATCAATCAGATCAACCTGATTGACTGCAGGAAGATGGCGGAGTCCGAACTGCACATCCGAAGTGCCGGCATCTTCAATACGCACCTTCACAATTTCCTGACCTGTTGCCTGACGGCGGAGTGTTTCGGAAGTGCCGTCGGCCACGATTTTACCTTTGTTGATAATGAGGATGCGGTCGCATGTTGCTTCCACTTCCGGAAGAATATGTGTGCTGAGGATTACGGTTTTTTCTTTTCCGATCTCGCGGATTAGTTTACGGATTTCAACGATCTGGTTCGGGTCAAGGCCGGTGGTGGGCTCATCCAGGATCAGAATTTCAGGGTTATGGATGAGGGCCTGGGCGAGGCCAACACGCTGACGGTAACCCTTGGATAGCTCTCCGATCTTTTTGTGCTTCTCCTGGTTCAGGCCCGTGATGCGAATCATTTCACGAACACGGCCGGGAATATTTTCCTGTTCCACGCCCTGGAGCGCAGCACAAAATTCCAGGTAATCCATAACGGGCATATCCAGGTAAAGCGGATTGTTCTCCGGCAGATACCCGATGTGTTTTTTGATTTCATCGCCTGATTCTGAAACGGTTTTTCCGCCAATCCGGATGGTGCCGTCACCGGCAGTCAGATAGCCGGTTATCATTTTCATCGTGGTGCTTTTTCCGGCGCCGTTGGGTCCAAGAAATCCAAGGATCTCCCCGGTTCGTACGGTAAATGAAATGTTGTCCACGGCCTTTTGGGGGCCGTATCTTTTGGTAAGATTTTCTATTTCAATATCCATGGTTACTGATGGTTAGGACTAAAAATCAGGATGCAAAAATATATTTTCCGGGAAAAAACAAAAGGGCCGAAAAGGCCCTTTTAGTTCAAGAAAAAACTTTATCGCTATTGCGCGAGTACCCACTTCACAAAGTAAACAGTGCCAATGATCAGAGCTATACCACCAAGAATCCCAAAAAATTTGGATAAAATCAACAGGACAAGCGATACTACTCCCACTACGCCAAACAGGATAGCCATTTTAAGGTCTTCATCCAGAGAGGACGGATCAGGAGCGATGACTGAACGCACTTCTTCACGGGTTTTCATAGCTGCTTTTTTCAAAACCTGCACTGCTTCTTTTACGGAAGGAACATTTTTTTTCGGCTTCTCCGGTATCGTCATGGCAACTGCAACGGCAGGGTCAGATGAGGCAACAAGAATTTCCTGAGGCTGACCGGGATTTTTCTCTTCTGAGATTACCAATTTCCTTTCAGCAGTCTGTTCGTGCGATGCTGGAAACCGATAAGTGTATTTAGGTGCTGAGCATGAGGTCAGCAAAACAATGAATGCAACCGGTATAAGATATTTCATACTTCTTATTCAGTTTTTTTTCGCACAAAAATAGCAGACATCCGTTTTAATGTGCGCTTCTCAAATTGCCAGAAAAAAGAAAATTGTCCCAGCAGAAATCCGTAGGCCAGTAAAAACAGATTATACACCGGCAGGATAAGAATGTAGTAAATGATTTTTGCCCAAACAGGCACGCCCGAGCTTCCAAAAATCGCAGCAAGAAGCGGTTTGCTGATATATACCACCGTGGTGCCCGTAAGTGCAAAAGTGGTCAAGATAAGTACCACCTGAGTCAGGGAGTTTACTTTCCATCGCGATTGTAGTTGGTGTAGCCAGGACATTCGGGCGTCAAGTTACATCAGCGGCAAACGGCTGCCAAATGAGATTTTGCGGAACCTGTGCCCTGATGATCACAGATATTTTAGTGACAGGGTGAGCGAATGATAACTCGCGCGCATGCAGGGCAATGGATTCATTAAAACCTTCCGATGCTCCGTACTTCAGATCACCGCGTATCGGACAGCCGATCGCTGACAACTGCGCGCGTATTTGATGGGATCTCCCGGTTACCGGTAAAACCTCAACAATAGATAACCCTTCCTTCGTTTTTAAAGTTTTGTAGGATAGCTCACAACGTAGTGCCTCCTCGTTTTCCTTTCTGAAAACAGTAACACGATTCTGATCATTATTTTTTTTAAGCCAGTGAATGAGCGTAGCAGAGGATTCCGATGGCCTGTTTTGAACGGCTGCAACATATTTCTTGGTCACTTCGCGCATACGGAACTGCTCATTCATCCGTGCGAGTGCTTTGGAGGTACGGGCAAACAGAACAACTCCGCTGACCGGTCGGTCTATACGGTGAATGACCCCGAGAAAAACAGCCCCGGGCTTCTGATACTTCTTGCCGATGTAGTCTTTAACCCGGTCAGCAAGCGTATGATCACCTGTCTGATCAGCCTGCACCAGTTCGCCTGAAAGCTTATTTACCGCAATCAGATGATTGTCCTCATACAGCACCTCTAATTCCCTGCTCATTGCGTCGCAAAGATAAGCCCCGTTTCCGCTAACTTTGACATTCACCATATTCAATCATGCGTAAATATCAGACCGGCATCTTCCATCTTCTGACAATTTATCTTTTAGGAATCTCATGTTCTGTGAAGCCAACGCTTGAATCAAAGATTCGTGAAGAACTTTCAAAAACCGAAGGTCGCTTCGCGGTGGCTTTTAAGGATCTGTCAACCGGTGACACGCTTTTCATAAATGCCGACTCTGTGTTTCATGCTGCCAGCACTATGAAAACACCTGTCATGGCAGAATTGTTCCGACAGGCCGGGGAAGGCAGATTTTCATTGGCTGATTCCATCGTTATTAAAAATGAATTTAAAAGCATCGTGGACGGAAGTTCATATGCACTCAGCAGGGATTCCGACAGCGATACTCTGATCTATGACCGGATCGGAAAAAAAGAAACCATCCGAAACCTCATGACAGATATGATCATCGTAAGCAGCAATCTTGCGACCAACATTCTGATTGATCTGGTGGGTGCAAATAAAGTTGATTCATTATTACTTCAGATCGGCGCACCGAATATGCATGTGCTTCGGGGTGTGGAAGACACGAAAGCCTTTGAGGCCGGACTAAACAACACGACTTCTGCCCGCGGTCAGTTGTTACTTTATGAACTTATCGCTAACAACAAACTTGTGGATGCAGCTGCATCTGAAGAAATGATCAGCATTTTAACTGATCAGCGCTTTGGTGAAATTATTCCTGCAAAACTTCCAAAGGATGTGAAGGTTGCGCATAAGACCGGCTCTATCACCGGTGTTCAGCATGATGGAGGTATTGTCATTTTACCGGATGGCCGCAAATATATTCTGGTGCTGCTTTCTTCAAAGCTGACCGATGTTGATAAAGGAATTGAGACAATGGCAAAAATTTCAGGGCTGATTTATCAGCATGTGACCGGCGGTCAGAATTCAGAAGTAAAGTGAAACTCGATCTCCGGAAAATTTTCCCGGACCATCTGGAGCCACGCTTTTGATTCTGCCATGAAAACAAGTTTACCGTCTTTGTCCTCGGCGATGTGTCGCTGTTTGCTTTCCACAAACTCAGCCAGCTTCTTCTGATCATTGCTGCTGATCCAGCAGGCCTTGTAAATATTCTGAGGGATAAATTCAACGGTTGCGTTGTATTCCTGCTTCAGACGGAACTGAATAACCTCAAACTGCAGTGCTCCGACTGTTCCGATGGCTTTTCTTTTTCCAAGCTGGTAGGTGAACATCTGAGCAACACCTTCTTCCATCAGCTGGATCAATCCTTTTTCCAGCTGCTTGGTTTTCATGGCGTCTTTATTGATTACCTCCTTGAAAATTTCAGGAGAGAAACTGGGGATACCGGTGTACTGTAGTTTCTCGCCAGTGGTCAGCGTATCCCCGATCTTCAGATTTCCGGTGTCATAGATACCAACGATGTCGCCGGGCCATGCTTCTTCTACCGTTTCGCGGTCCTGCGCCATGAATGCTGTTGCATTTGAAAACCTCAGATCTTTGTTATGACGGACATGGTAGTAGTTGCTGCCCCGTTCAAACTTTCCTGAACACACCCGTAAAAAAGCAATACGATTTCTGTGCTTGGGGTCCATGTTTGCATGGATTTTAAAAATGAAGCCTGTGAATTTTGATTCATCAGGTGCCACATCTCTCAAAGTAGTGTGCCGCGACACGGGCGGAGGTGCAATGTTGATGAATGTATCCAGCAACTCGCGAACTCCGAAATTATTGACCGCACTCCCAAAGAATACAGGAGCCACTTTGCCGTCAAGATATTCCTGAACACTGAATTCAGGATATACCCCTTCAATCAATTCAACATCAGCCCGAAGCTGTTTTGCATTGGACTCACCAACAAGCCGGTCAACCTCTTCATTATTGATGTCTGCTATTTCAATTCCGTCTTCAATGGTGATCTTGCTGGGCGTGAACAAATGCAGACTCTTCTCATACAAACTGTAAACGCCGCGAAAGCCTTTTCCCATGTTGATGGGCCAGCTTAGCGGTCGAACGCGGATATTCAGTTTCTCTTCTATCTCATCCAGCAGATCAAACGGGTCCCGGCCTTCTCGGTCCAGCTTATTGATAAAACAAAGCACGGGCGTGTTGCGCATCCGACAGACCTCCATCAGTTTTTCAGTCTGCGTCTCAACCCCCTTCACACAGTCAATCACCATGATTACGCTGTCAACAGCGGTGAGTGTCCGGTAAGTATCTTCAGCAAAATCCTGGTGACCGGGTGTATCCAGCAGGTTTATTTTATTGTCTTTGTATATAAATCCCATCACGGAAGTGGCGACAGAAATTCCGCGCTGCTTTTCAATCTCCATCCAGTCGCTTCGGGCGTGGTCTTTGATCTTGGAGGACTTCACAGCACCTGCTTTTTGAATCGCACCGCCGAAAAGCAATAGTTTTTCTGTGAGTGTTGTCTTTCCGGCGTCGGGGTGACTGATGATGCCGAAGGTTCTTCTTTTTTCTATTTCCTGCTTTAGATTCATCAGGCCGCAAAAGTAAGGATATCTGCGGGGAATCAACAATTGACTTAGGGAATCTCTATTGAGGAAGTAAGGCGTATTTGTTGGGCGATGTCCGTCATGCTGAAGTTACATGAGATAATCACTTTGCTGCCCGTGTTTAAACGGTACTACATGATCGCATATTTTAATTCAGGGAGTTTACATTTGAAACGCTGTATAGTAATGGGTAATAAAAGTAGACAGGGCGGGCAGTATGCGGCGGTGTGTTGGGATGAATGATACCGAAAGAAGGAAGAAAAATTATAACTATTCAGACAGGTAAGTGTATGGTTGAAGGTAAGCCTTTAAGAAAATATTCGCTAAGCGAGAACTGATATGAAAAGATACAATCCGAAAATTCATCATCGCAGGTCTATCCGGTTAAAAGGATATGATTATTCAAAGGCAGGGTTGTATTTCATTACCATCTGTTGTCAGAACAGGGCACATTTGTTTGGTGAAATCGCAACTGCAAACCCGGGCGCCAACCGTGGTATTTCCCGGAATAACATATTGAAATTTAATGATGCCGGTATGATGGTGGAGAAATGGTATTACGAATTGGAAAACAAATTCCCCGATATCAAATGCCACGAAATGATTGTGATGCCCAACCATTTTCATTGCATCATCGAAATTGTCGGGGCTGACCTATGTGTCTGCCCGGCAGCGGATGTGGATAATGGGGATAACGGGGACAATAGTGATGATGGGGATAAAGAGGGTAACCGGTATGTTGGGGATAATGGGGATGTTGCGGTTAACGGGAATAACCAGGTTAATGGTGGTGTTATGGACATCGGGGAAAATTTGGACATCGGGGGTAATTTGGACATCGGGGCGAATATGAAAAATACAGAGGGCGAACACATAGGATCGCCCCTATATCGTGTCGTGCAATGGTTTAAAACCATGACTACCAACGAATATATACGTGGCGTGAAAAACAATAATTGGCAACGATTCAATGGTAAATTGTGGCAACGCAATTATTATGAACACATCATCCGTGATGAACAATCGTATCATAACATCACGAAATACATAAAAAACAATCCCGCAAAATGGCGGGATGATAATTTTCATTTTTAAAGAGGAGAATCACTGAAAATATAATTGAATCATTTCCGGCCATCACAAATCGGCCAATCCATTATCGGTCATTCACATCTTTGCATTAAAGAATGATTAAGACAATCATTCATCAATGGAGAATTTCCCCCTCAAATCACCTTCCCCTTCCACCTTCCTGATTTCATATATAGATAGGCAGGCGTGAACATAAACATCCAGTAAACAATTTCCGAGCCCCAGCCCCACGCCAGACTCCAGCGCAGGTATTCAAGAGTCAGCCACACATATATTATATAGACCGTGATGGCGCCGATTTCAATGGCAAGGTTGACTTTGGTGTTACCCGTCCCGGTAACGGCGTTTAACCAGACCGAAGAGAATGACATCAGCGCCAGCGCCACGGAAACAACCCTGAGCACGGGAATGGCATAATCAATAAAATCCTGACCCATCCCGTAAAAACCAAGAAACCAACCGGGTTGAATATTCAGCAGAAGAATCAGCGGCAGACAAAATGCAAGGCTGGTGATCACTATTCTTCTGATCAGTACCATAACCTCTTCAGAACGGCCCTGCCCGATCAGATTGCTGACCATCGTGTTGGCTGTCGCTGCAAAAGCCCATGAAAAAATTCCCGTCACACCAAAAATATTCCGCATGGTATTTGATACGGCAAGTGCACGCGCACCATGGTGCTCAATCAGAATATAAAAATATTCCCAGGTGATGATGCTGATGGCATACTGCATAATCAATGGAGAAGATCTGTACAGGATATGCCGGCTCACCGGAATTGAAAAACTTCTTTTTACACCCAGATGAAACGACTTATCAAAATTTTGAAAACGAATAACTAAAAATACTACTGCGAGTCCGGCAACTTCTGCAATGATGGAAGCATAGGCGGCACCGTTAAATCCGATCTCCGGCATACCCAGCTTTCCGTAGATAAGACCGTA
>JBMTCO010000010.1:0-40320 GCA_049430945.1 Cyclobacteriaceae bacterium | reverse complement strand
CACGTTTTGCAAATTCGCCTAACCAAACAGGAAATTCAGGGTCTCCATCTATGTATAGACTTCTTTCCGGATTTTTCCATGTCGGTCACCTTCTTCAGCAGTCGCTGATCAATGTAGGGACCTTTTTTAATTGACCTTCCCATTATTTTTTCCTACGTGAAATGATTAAACGATCAGAATATTTTCTCGGGCTACGAGTCTTCTTTCCTTTGGAAACAAGTCCTTTGCGAGACCGCGGATGTCCACCTGAAGCTCTTCCTTCACCACCACCCATCGGATGATCGACCGGGTTCATGGCAACGCCGCGGTTACGTGGTCTGCGTCCACGCCAGCGATTACGTCCTGCCTTACCCACACTTTCGTTCATGTGGTCAGGGTTTGAAACGGTACCTACAGTTGCAATGCAACGTGACAACACCATTCTCATTTCACCTGAAGGCATTTTCAGTGTTGCATACTCGCCTTCGCGGGCAACAAGCTGAACAAATGAGCCGGCGCTACGTCCAATGGATCCACCTTTTCCGGGTTTGATCTCAATATTGTGAACGATGGTACCGATCGGGATCTTGGCTAAAGGAAGCGCATTACCAACTTCAGGGGCTACATTTTCTCCTGACATAACAGTCTGTCCAACTATAAGTCCCTGAGGAGCAATGATATAAGATTTGCTTCCGTCCTTGTAGAACAGTTTAGCAACGCGTGCTGTTCTGGTCGGATCGTATTCAATTGATTTAACGACTGCGGGGATGTCAAACTTATCCCTTTTAAAGTCGATGATCCTGAGTTTCTGTTTATGACCGCCACCGAGGTAACGCATGGTCATACGACCCTGGCTATTACGACCGCCGGTCTTTTTCAGAATTTTAACCAGCGATTTTTCCGGGCGGGACTCGGTAATATCGTCGAAGCCGGGGGCCAGACGATGCCGGGTTCCGGGGGTAACTGGTTTTAGTTTTCTCAACGCCATAACTAATCTTTATTAAACGTTGCTGTAAAAGTCAATGACCTCACCCTTGGCAAGGGTAACAATAGCCTTCTTGAAATTTGGCTTGCGGCCTTCAAGAACACCTGCCTTTGTGTAACGGATCTTACGCTTTCCCATCACATTGATGGTATTGACGTCCTCAACAGTTACTCCGTACATTTTCTTTACTGCTTCCTTGATTTCTAACTTGTTGGCACGGATGTCAACAATGAAGCCGTATTTACCCTTTTCGTTGAGGGCAGATACCTTTTCTGTAACCAGTGGTCTGATAAGTACGCTCATGATTACTTGTTTAAGATGTTTGCAATCTTTTCTATAGCACTTTCCACAAGCAATAACTTGTCCGCATTGAGCAGGTCGTAAGTGTTAATCTGGGAAGCGGTTATAACCTTGGCATTCTGAATGTTACGACCTGAAAGGACAACGTTTTTATTGGTTTCGGGAAGAACAAGAAGGGTTTTAGCACTTCCTCCGGCAACAGCCTCCAGGAATGCGAGGTAATTTTTTGTCTTGTGTGTATCGAAAGAGAAATCTTCGATAACAGCGATTGAGTTATCCTTTGCTTTATAAGTAAGAGCTGATTTTCTGGCCAGGTCTTTTACTTTTTTGTTCAGCTTGAAAGAATAATCTCGTGGCACGGGACCAAAGATCCGGCCACCACCCTTGAACTGAGGGTTTTTAATGTTACCTGCACGCGCACCACCTGTACCTTTTTGCTTCTTTATTTTTTTGCTTGATCCAGAGATCTCATTACGCTGCTTTGATTTATGAGTACCCTGGCGAAGATTGGCGAGATGGCTTTTAACGTCTAGCCAGATCGCATGATCGTTGGGCTCTATGGCAAAGATGTCTGCAGAGAGACTTGCCTTGCGGCCGGTAGCTTCGCCTGATTGTTTTACAACTGACAGTTCCATTACTTCTGAAGAATTATGGTTGCATTTTTAGGACCGGGAACAGATCCGCTCACCAGAATAAGATTCTGTTCAGGCATGATCTTAACGATTTTAAGATTGGTAAGCTTAACGCGGTCTGTACCCATTCTGCCGGGAAGGCGCTTTCCTTTAATAACACGTGAAGCAAAGGAGGCGTTACCCATTGACCCTGGAGCACGGAGGCGGTTATGCTGACCGTGTGTTTGGCCACCTACACCACTAAAGCCGTAGCGCTTAACCACGCCCTGAAAACCTTTACCCTTGGAGATACCAACAGCATCAACCCAGTCACCTTCAACGAAGATATCCTGAACAAGAACCTGCTTCCCAAGTTCGGCGAGGCCGCTGAACTCATCGCCGAAATCGCGGAATTCAGCAACTGCACGCTTAGGCGTGGTATTCGCTTTCTTGAAATGACCCTGAAGAGATTTTGAGGTGTTTTTCTCCTTTTTCTCGCCAAAGGCAAGCTGGAGGGCACGATAGCCATCATTTTCCTCATTTTTAACCTGCGTTACAACACAGGGACCTGCCTCGATCACCGTAACAGCCAAATTTTGGCCGTCGGCACCGAATACACTGGTCATTCCTACTTTTCTTCCAATTATTCCCGGCATGGCTATAACTGTTTATACTTCTTTTTTGGCCTTTTTTGGGGCTTTTTCCGCAAAAAGGACTGCAAAGATAGAAACACAAGCTGAGTAACCAAGGCCGCCATTTAATTTTTTTGGAAAGAGCCTGAATCTGAGATTGTTGTTACCGATTCAAAAACCGAAACTTGCATCAACTTTGCCAAATCCGTTGTCAGTTTACCGCCCAACCCTGTTTATAACCCTTACAACTCTGGTAGCAGCGTTGTTCACCGCAGACCTGTTCCTGGGGTCTGTAAACATCCCCTTTTCCGATACTTTTAATATTCTGACCGGAAACGGGCCAATCCGAAAAGAATGGGAGATGGTCATTTTTGCCATCCGGCTTCCCAAAGCGCTCACTGCCCTGCTTTGCGGCGCAGGTTTGTCCCTTGGCGGTCTGCTCACCCAAAGTCTTTTCAGAAACCCTCTTACCGGACCGGATGTACTAGGTCTGACCTCCGGAGCAGGGGTAGGCGTCGCATTTGCAGTAATGGCAGGGTTTTCTTCCGGAATTCCGGTTTCGCTGGCTGCTTCAGTAGGGGCAGCGATTAGTTTCATCGTTATCAGTCTGGCGGCATCCAGGGTAAGCAACAACACACTACTGATCATCGGCCTGATGTTCAGCGCTTTCGCTTCGGCAATCATTTCAGTTCTTCAGTTTTTCAGTGGATCTGTGCAACTTCAGCGATATACCATCTGGACCATGGGAAGTATTTCCATTCCTTCCGGTGAACAGCTGGGAATTCTTTCAATCGCCATACCTGCCTGTTTAATACTGGCCTTCGCATCTGTGAAGTCATTGAATGCCAATTTACTGGGAGGTCTTTACCTCAAATCTGCCGGCTTGAATCCTGCAAAACTCAGATGGAAGGTCCTTATTTCAGCATCCATTTTAACGGGAATCATTACTGCTGTTTGCGGCCCGGTAACTTTTATAGGGATCGCAGGCCCGCATCTGGTGAAACAGTTTTTCAGAATCACAGATCACAGGTTGCTCATACCCTTTAGCGCACTTTCAGGGGCGGGCCTGGTTTTGCTGTGTGATTTACTCACTCAGTTTCCTGGTTCCGGCTCAGTGCTCCCGCTTAACGCGGTAACAGCATTATTCGGGGCTCCGGTGGTTATTTGGGTTATTCTCAGAACCAAAGAATCAGGAAGATGAGCACCATTCTTGAAACACGTAACCTCTGCATAGGCCACACTGGTGTTATTCTGCTCCGGGAGCTGAACCTTACCGTTAAAAAAGGTGAGCTGATATGTTTGATGGGACCAAACGGGAGTGGTAAATCCAGTTTTTTGCACACCCTGGCAGGATTCTTACCCAAAATCAGTGGATCAATTGAATTTGTGACCGGTGATTCAATGGAAAAGACCATTTCTGTCGTGTTAACAGATAAAAATTTCCACCCTGATCTGAGTGCTTTTGAAATGGTCTCTATGGGAAGGTACCCGTATCTGGACTGGCTGATGCGGTTCAGCAGGAAAGATCTTGAAATAATCGACAGGGCATTTCACAGAGCAGGGATTTCACACTTAAAAGAAATCCGTAACCACAGCATGAGTGACGGACAGCGACAGTTGGTAATGATTGCGCGTGCTATTGCCCAGGATACACAAATCCTGATTCTGGACGAACCAACTTCACATCTGGATCTTAACAACAGAGTGGAGATTATGAATCTTTTCCGCAGGCTGGCCCATGATGAAGGAAAGGCGGTTCTGATGGCTACCCATGAACTTGACCTGGCACTTCAGACGGCAGACCGCGTATGGCTTACAACAGGAAACAGCAATATCAAAACCGGTGTGCCTGAAGATCTCGTACTTGATGGTTCCATTGATGAGATTTTCCGGTTGAAGGGCTTCACGCTTAAAACCGGTAAAATTGATCATTCAGTAACATCCCAAAAAAATATCGCGCTTCACGGCGATGGATATCCTTATTTGTGGACAAAGAATGCCATTGAGCGGATGGGTTTCAGCATCAATCCTTATTCATCAGCGATTATTCAGGTTCATGAAAAAGAAGGGGAGATCAGCTGGAAAATCGGAAACCATGAGGCAAAAACAATTGCAGAATTGCTGGAATTAATCAGCAATAATGTGTCATAGCGTCAGGTTACCAAATCAGATCGATCCTCAGACCGGAAGAAAACAGGTAAACAGTTCTTTATACTCCGGTATTACCCTTTGAATACACCGAGCCCAGGCTCATCCGAACAGTACATCACACCATCTTTCAGAATAAATCCTCCCTTCACCTCATCGCGGGCAAGGTCCAGGCTTCCATCGAGGTCAATGTATTTAGTATGTGCACACGCAAAAGCAGCATGCAGTGCAGCAGTAATACTGATGATGCTTTCATCATTGCACCCCCAGAAAAGATCAATATTTTCAAGTGCAGCAATATCAGCAATCTTCATGGCCTGGCTGATACCACCGCATTTCATCAGTTTGATATTAAAAATTCCTGCCCCTACAGGAGGTTTAACCAATTCCAGGGCATTAGCAGGGCTAAGCAATGACTCGTCGGCGGCAATAACCTTCCTTACTTCTGCAGGCAAGGCCTTCAGTTCAGCAAAAGCTTTGGCAGGGAGTGGCTGCTCAATTAGTTCAATGTTAAAGCCCTTGGTTCGGTTATAGAAATCGACCGCCTGTTCAGAAGTGTAGCCCTGATTGGCATCTATCCTGATGGTAAATTCATTGCCATACTTTTCACGAAGCTTGACAATTCTTTCTATATCCTCTTCGATGTTGATTCCAAGTTTGACTTTTAATACCCTGAAACCACGCTGATAATATTCATCGGCTTCCTTTAAAGTGTCTTCCACACTTTTTATTCCGATTGTAATACTGGTGGGCATGGAATCAATTTTCCTGCCCAGATATTTAACGAGCGGAATACCAAGAAACCTTGTAAAAGCATCGTGAAGTGCAATGTCAATCGCTGCGCGGGCAGCAGGGTTTTTCGGAAACCGGACCGGCAGTTCTGATAACAGCAGGTTAATCTCGCGGATGTCTTTTCCAGTGAGCCATTCCAGATTTTCAGGTACCAGCGCAGCAAGGGTCTGATCGAGATGCTCTCCTGTAACATACTCACTCGGGCTTCCAGCACCGATGCCTGTCAGTCCGTTATCAAGTGTGATCTCCACAAATGCATTTTTAACCTCATCAACAGTTTTAAATGCAATTGTGTAAGGACGAAGATTTCCAAGGTCTGTGCACCAGGAACGGACAGCTTTAATTTTCATGCAGGAGTCGTGTTAAGGATCTTATTTTGATTTTTTAATGAATTCAGCAAAAACCGGTACCAGCCTGTCAAGACCGTCTTCGAGCGGAAGGATAACCGGAATACCAAGTTGTTGCTCCTGGTCTTTAGCAAATGTCCTTGCATCTTCAGCAGACATTTTTGCAGTATTGATGGTGATGCCCACGGTAGGAGCACCATAAATTCTGATCAGATTAATTTCATCCGCCAGTGAAGGAATATAGGCCGGATAATATTCCATGTCTTTGTATTGTTTCCTTACCGGATGATGCTGAATGACTGCGGCATCAGCTGCAGCAGATACGATCCACTCGGCGCCGGCAGGGCCGCTTGGATTGCGCAAAGAAGATTGCCCCTCAATAAAAATGATGTCCGGTTTTTGCTCGGTCCAGCATTGATGCACGGCATGCTCCATTTCGCCTGAAATAAAATCATTCAGGGTGGAGTCAAAAATGAAACCATACCCCGCACCCTGCATCCATCCTGTTTGTCCGGTATAAATCATTTCCGCTTTGTAGCCGGCAGCCCGCATGGCTTCGGTTAAAAATCTGGTCGTGGTCCTTTTTCCAAGGGCACAGTCAGTACCAAGGACTGCAATTTTCGGACATGTAACTTCTGCGATCTTCCCGTTCCAGAAATGAAGGTCTTTAAATTTTTTAGGCTTCCGGACATCAATAATTTCCAGACCTTTTGATGCAGCCAGGGCGGCCAGCTCAGGATGATCAGACACATAGTCATGCAGCCCGTTCACAAGACTGAACCCTTGCTCCAGGGCAGATTTCAATTGAGCCTTTAACGAATCGGGAATAACACCGCCTTTAGTGGCAACGCCTATAATACAGTATCTGGCTGTTTTTCCTGAGGCCGTAAACTCCTCCAGAGAATTATAAATGGGAATATTTCGATGCTTTCCATCAAGCACCTCACCGGCGTCTTTTCCGGCATATTTTTCATCAATTACGCCAAGAATATCAAAACGATCTGTTCCCCTGATCAGTCCATGAGCAGTTTTACCGCTACTTGACACCAGATATCCTGCGGTAAGGACCACGGCAGTAGATTTTTCCATAACTATTGTCTTAAATCGTATGCAGTTTAATAAACAGCGGTGAACCGATTGATATCTGCGGTGTAATATTTAAGTTTTATAGCCCGGCCCCACGCGAAATAAAATCTTTCATAAACCAACCCTGACTATTTTTGCCGAATGCTTACCGCCGCAAAACGGGATATCCGCAAATTAAAACCTGAGGAACTGGAGCAATTCTTTGTTTCCAAGGGGGATAAGGCATTTCGCGCCAAGCAGGTTTATGAATGGCTCTGGAAAAAATCAGCCAAGGATTTTGACCAGATGACCAACCTTTCTGTCTCCACCCGCGAGATGCTCAAGGAAAATTTCATGATCCTTCCCATCCGGGTTGACAACATGCAGCGCAGCAGTGACGGCACCATTAAAAATGCTGTTGCGCTTCACGACGGACTGGTCGTTGAGTCTGTATTGATTCCGGCGGAAAAGCGAATCACGGCATGTGTTTCGTCTCAGGTTGGCTGCAGCCTCGCCTGCACCTTTTGTGCCACAGCCCGACTCAAGCGTATGCGCAACCTGAGTGCCGATGAAATCTATGATCAGGTCGCGGCAATCAGGGAGCAGTCAGAACAATATTTTAATCGTCCGCTTACCAACATTGTATTCATGGGTATGGGGGAGCCGTTGCTGAACTACAGCAATGTGATCTCTGCCATTGAAAAAATAACTTCTCCCAAAGGACTCGGAATGGCGATGAAGCGCATTACCGTTTCAACAGCCGGTATCGCAAAAATGATCATGAAGATGGCCGATGACCAGGTTAAATTCAATCTGGCGGTTTCGTTGCATAGTGCAATTGATAAAAAGCGTACGGAGCTGATGCCCATCAATGAGACAAATACGCTGGAGGAACTGGGTGAGGCGCTACGCTACTGGTACAGTAAAACCAAAAGTAAGGTTACTTATGAATATGTCGTTTGGAAGGACATAAACGACAAAGAAGAAGATGTTCAGGCGCTTCTGAAATTCTGTAAAATCATTCCGTGCAAGGTTAATCTAATTGAATACAACCAGATCGGGGATGAGCAGTTTCAGCAGGCGTCGGTATCAATTATCAACCGGTACATGGATGTGCTGGAGCAGCATGGCATAACCACAAGAGTCAGAAGAAGCCGCGGAAAAGATATAGATGCTGCCTGCGGACAGCTTGCGAATAAATTCTGAAAAATTATTTTTTCAACGGAGCCAGGATCCGATAACTCGTATCCACATTTCCTTTGCTGATGTTATTAAGTTTTCCCTGGAGGAGTCTGCGACGCAGTGGGGTTAGGTGATCCAGAAAGAGTTTTCCTTCTATGTGATCGTATTCGTGCTGAATGATGCGGGCCTTCATGCCCGAAAAATCCTCTTCATGTCTAACCCAGTTTTCATCAAACCAGGAAATACGGATTTGTGCATCCCTTCGAATATTCTCCCGAATGTTTGGTATGCTGAGGCAACCCTCTTCCATTTCTTCAGTCTCACCACCTGATTCAATTATCTGAGCATTGATAAAAACCTTCCTGAATGTTTTAAGGTCCGGCTCATCTTCGAGCATGGTTGCATCCACCACAAAAAGCCGAATACTTTTGCCAATTTGTGGTGCAGCAAGACCAATACCATCGGCCGCCACCATAGTCTCAAACATATCCGCCACCAGTTTTTTTACATCTTCCCCCTGAGGAATATCTGATGCGCGTTTCCTTAAAACCGGATCACCGTAAACAACAACAGGGTAAACCATATCCTAATTTTTATTGTTCAGTTGTTCAAGTTCACTGACAGCCAGCCATGCCATTAAACCCGGGCCGGAAGCCAATGCATCTTCATCTATGTCAAATGTTGGTGTATGAACAAATGAAGTGATGCCTTTCTGCTCATTTCTTGTGCCAAGGCGGTAAAAACAAGCCGGAACAACCTGAGAGTAATAAGCAAAATCTTCGGCACCGAGCGCAATATCAAGATCATCCACCTGCTCTTTACCAAGATACGTTTCCGCAAAACATTTCATGCGGGATGTTAGTTCCTTATCGTTGGTAAGAACCGGATAACCCCGGGAAATATTCACTTCACATTTACCGCCCATGCTTTCTGCAAGACCTGTTGCGATGGCGGTAATCCTTTCAAGGCCCTTTTCACGCCACTTTTCATCCATAGCACGGAATGTGCCGGCAATATGAACCTCATCGGGCACAATATTAGTTGCCCCATCAGCGACAACTTTTCCAAAGGACAATACAGAAGGTTGTTTAGGTCCGGCATTGCGGCTGATCACCTGTTGTAGCGCAACAATGATATGTGAGGCAATCAACACCGGATCTGTATTCAACTCAGGTGTAGCTGCGTGTCCGCCCTTTCCTATTACCTTTAACCTGATCTCATCGGAACTGGCCATATATTTTCCCGGCCGGAATCCTGCCCTGCCGGATTTCATTAAAGGCAACACATGCTGACCGATGATTACATCCGGTCTGGGATTTTCAAGAATACCCTCCCGTATCATAATAGATGCACCCCCGGGATTTTTTTCTTCACCGGGTTGAAAAATCAGTTTTATAGTGCCACTGAAATAATCACTCAGGTCGTTCAGGATTTTTGCAGTAACGAGCAAAGAGGCAGTATGTGCATCGTGGCCACAAGCATGCATCACACCATCATTTTTTGAACGGTATGCATGATTGTTTTGCTCACGGATCGGAAGCGCGTCAATATCTGCACGAAGGGCAACAACCGGCATTTTAGATTTTGAATACATCCGGCCCCGGATCAGCGCAGTAACTCCTGTGCCTGCAATGCGAACAGGTTCAAGGCCAATAGACCTGAGTTGCTCCGTTATATAAAGCGCCGTATTTTCTTCACAAAAAGAAAGTTCAGGATGGGCATGCAGGTGCCTGCGGTGTGCAACAGCCAAATCATGAAGTGTGGCAGAGGCTGCCTTTATCTTTTCAAGCAGTACCATATTACCTTAGAGGAACTTTTTCAGGAATAATGATAGCGTTGGGAAATAACTTCAGCAACGCATACAGATCACGGTGCGCAGAAAGGCGGGTATAATACTTCCCGACAATAACTCTGAACTTGGGCTGCACAAACTGAATATCTGCTACCAGTTCAATTCCTGATTCAATGAGTGTTTTATTGATATCAAGAGCCTCCTGTTTTTTCTGTCCTGAATAAATCTGGATCGTAAAACCGTCGATGAATTTTTTGGTAGAATTAAAACTGTCGATACTGTCAAGCACTTCATCAACTTTTTCATTAACAGTAAACCGGGCAGGAATTTTCTGTTTTTCAGGCGATGGTGCCACTGGTTTCTGAACCACAGGAAGTGCCGGTCGGTGTTTCTGAAGGTCCTCCGTATAGGCCGTTCGTTTACGCTGTGCCTCTGCATTCAGTGAAATGCACAACGAAATAAGGATCAGCCCAAACCGGAATAACCTCAGTAAAATCATTTTATGAAAAATCATTTTCATTCGATTACTACGCACTTTCCGCTTTTGATGTCGTCTTCCACCCTTTTATACTTTACATCCTTAAGCACTTTGCCATCAGCATACTGCACAGAAACTTTTTCATTTCGTCCGGCAAGCTTATCTGATTTAACAGGATCAACACGCTCAGGCTGACGGGCAGGTGCTTGTTGCTTACCCCCGCCACTGAGCAGCGAGCGGGACTCATCCTTTTGCTCGGTAAACCTCTGGCGTTTCTGTGAACGGGCTTCCTGTACCTGTCCGCCGGAATCAGGTATGACAGCCTTAATCAAAAACGATGCCGACTCATTGTTGACACGGCCCACAAATCGCTTAAAAGCTTCAAAGCCTTCAAATTTATAGATCAGCAAAGGATCTTTCTGTTCATACACCGCGTTCTGAACGGACTGTTTAAGGTCGTCCATGTCCCGCAGATGCTCCTTCCACTGCTGATCAATAATGGCCAGGGTTATGATTTTTTCCATAGCCCTTATAAGCTCTGCATTACCGCTTTCAATAGCCTTGTTCAGACCGACCACCACGCCAATCTGACGGGTGCCGTCAGTGAAAGGCACCAAGATATTTTCAATTGTTGCGCCATTGGTCCGATGAATCTCTTTCAGCCTTACAAGGGCTTGTTCTGCAAGAATTTTATTTTTCCGATCATAGTGATCAAGCGCCTGCTCATATAATTTATGTGCAACCTGCTCAGGAGGCATTTTGTTGAAGTCTTCCTCTGAAAGATTGAAATCAATGCTGAACGTGCTGAGGGCATTCAGTCTGAAAGATTCATAACCTTCACCTGCTTTCGCATTATTAACGAGCTCCTCGCTCATGTCGTAAAACATGGTAAGGATATCGAGTTTGAGTCTTTCTCCGAAAAGTGCATTCCTGCGGCGGCGATAAATTACCTCACGCTGCGAGTTCATCACGTTGTCATACTCCAGCAAACGCTTACGAATGCCGAAGTTGTTCTCCTCCACTTTTTTCTGAGCACGCTCAATAGAGCTGGTCACCATAGAATGAGAGATGACCTCCCCTTCTTTAAGTCCGAGGCGGTCCATGATGCGGGCTATTCGCTCGGGCATGAATAACCGCATCAAGTTATCCTCAAGAGAAACATAAAATTTGGAGGATCCCGGATCTCCCTGACGGCCTGAACGACCGCGCAGCTGACGGTCCACGCGACGGGATTCGTGACGCTCCGTACCTATGATTGCAAGTCCACCAGCTGCACGCGACTCCGGCGTAAGTTTGATATCTGTTCCGCGGCCGGCCATGTTGGTTGCAATGGTCACTGTTCCGGGCTTACCGGCTTCGGCAACAATTTCAGCCTCCCGCTGGTGTTGCTTTGCATTGAGCACATTATGCCTGATCTTCCGGATTTGCAGCATTCTGCTGAGCAGTTCAGAAATTTCTACTGAAGTTGTACCAACCAGTACAGGTCTGCCTTCACCGGTGAGTTGTACAATTTCCTCCACCACGGCATTGAATTTTTCACGGATGGTTTTAAAAACCAGATCATCCATGTCTTTACGTACAGCAGGCTTGTTGGTAGGAATCACCACCACATCCAGATTGTAAATATTCCAGAATTCACCCGCCTCTGTTTCCGCCGTTCCGGTCATACCTGCCAGTTTGTGATACATGCGGAAATAATTCTGGAGAGTGATAGTAGCATAGGTTTGCGTGGCATCTTCAACTTTCACATTTTCCTTTGCCTCGATGGCCTGATGCAGTCCGTCTGAATATCTTCTGCCCTCCAGTACACGACCGGTCTGTTCATCAACAATTTTTACTTTACCGTCTACAATAATGTATTCAGTATCGCGCTCAAACAAAGTATATGCCTTCAGTAACTGATTTACGGAATGAATGCGTTGTGATTTGGTTGTATAATCACGGATCAGCTCTTCCTTTTTCTGCATACGATCCTGAGAAGTAAGAGCAGCATCTTTTTCAATTTTATTCAATTCCATTCCGATCTCAGGCAGAATGAAAAATTTAGGATCCTCCCCATCACCGGTGATCAGGTCAATACCTTTATCGGTCAGTTCAACACTGTTGTCTTTCTCATCTATAACGAAATACAAAGGCTGATCTGCATTGGGCATTTCCTTTTTATTGTCGGCCAGGTAGAAATTCTCTGTCTTCTGAAGAATCTGCCGCATGCCTGTTTCACTCAGGTATTTGATCAGTGGCTTGTATTTAGGCATTCCCCGGAAAGCTCTGAATAAGGCCAAACCCCCGTCTTTCTCATTTCCCTCAGAGATAAGTTTGCGTGCGTCGGTCAGATACTGGTTGATGATCTTTTTCTGCGCTTCAAAAACCTTAAGGATGCGTGGCTTCAGATCATGGAATTCATGTTCATCTCCTCTTGGTACCGGTCCTGAAATTATGAGCGGAGTCCTTGCTTCATCAATCAAAACGCTGTCCACCTCATCCACCATGGCATAATGATGACCTCGTTGTACAAGTTCTTCAGGATCACGCGCCATGTTATCGCGCAGGTAATCGAATCCGAACTCATTATTTGTTCCGTATGTGATATCAGCAAGGTAGGCATTACGGCGTGCGGTGGAATTTGGTTCATGCTTGTCGATGCAATCCACCATAATTCCATGAAACTGGAAGAGCGGAGCCATCCATTCACTGTCGCGCCGTGCGAGGTAATCGTTGACGGTTACTATGTGCACTCCCCTGCCTGCAAGCGCATTCAAAAATGCGGGAAGGGTTGCCACAAGCGTCTTTCCTTCACCGGTGGCCATTTCAGAAATTTTACCCTGATGCAGAACTATGCCACCGATGATCTGCACATCGTAGTGAACCATGTCCCACTTAATGAGGTTTCCGGCAGCCATCCACTGGTTGGCCCATTTAGCCTTTTCACCTTCAACTTTGATATGCCCGAAACGGGCCGCCAAAAATTTGTCAAAGTCTTGAGCAGAAACCTCAAGAAATTCATTTTCCCTGAAGCGCTTCGCAGTTTCACGGACAATTGCAAAAGCAGCAGGTAAAATGTCCAGCAGTACTTTTTCAAGTTGCTGATTTCGTTCTCCCTCCAGTTTATCAATCTCGCTGAAGATTTGCTCCTTTTCGTTGAGATCAAGATCTGGCTCCTGAGCAATCCGCCCGTGTCGGGCCTGCAGCTGGTCATCAATGGACTTAAGTTCTGCATTAATTTGTTCCTTCAACCGGCGGGTCTCGCCCCGCAGCTGGTCGTTGGTGAGAACTGTAAGTTTTTCACCTTCCCGCCGGGTTGCGTCCAACAGGGGCGTGATTTTTTTAATGTCTTTTTCGGATTTGGTCCCGAATATTTTGGCAATCAGTTTCAACATGGTCCGTTCATTGAATTCCGCCCGAATTTAAAGGGTGGAAAGGGCTCAAAGTTAATTCGTTTTAGGGACTTGAGAGGTCACAATTCAATCACCCCCGTGAAGACCATGGAGGCGGGGCCGGTCATATGTATCTCGGAAAAAGAGCCATCTTCCTGTTTCAAAAAGTCAATAATCAGATCACCGCCCCGTGCTTTGAACGTAACCGGACTTTGATAACCTTCCAGAGAGGCCGCGATGGCAGATGCCGTTGCTCCCGTTCCGCAGGCAAGTGTTTCCTGCTCAACTCCCCTTTCATAGGTGCGCAAAGCCAGCGTATGCCGGTCAATCGGTTCAATAAAATTGGCATTGGCACCATTGGGGAAAATCTTATCGTACCTGATCTTCCTGCCCTCGTCAAAAACTGGATAATCACTCAATCCGTTGACGAATCGGACGAAATGAGGTGATCCTGTGTCCATATAATAGCCATCAAGCACACGGTCAATCCGGTTCAGATCATTCATTTTAATCCTGATCAGTCCGCCGGGCAGTATATCTGCAAAATGGTCACCATCGTAGGCAGCAAAAACCGAGTGCTCTGATGCAAGCCCCAGCCGGTGGGCAAATTCAACGGCGGAACGACATCCGTTACCGCACAAACTCTGAGTGCCGTCAGGATTAAAATATGTGACACGATAGTCTTTCTTCTCATCATTGGCAACAAGGATCACCCCATCTGCCCCTACTCCAAACCGACGGTCACATAATCTGAGAATCTGTTCTGACGAGAGGTTGATATCTCCGCTGCGATTGTCGATTACGACAAAATCATTTCCGGCGGCCTGATATTTATAAAACTGAAGCTTCACTATTATATTGAAATCAGCAGATCATTTCACGTCCTCATAATCAACATAATCACCGTCCTTTATTTTGCCTCCTTTTTTCGGGGCAGACTTCCTTGATTGAAAGCGGTTCTGCTCCTCCCTCATCCGCTGGGTCATTACCCCTGCTCTGTAAAAGAAGGAACCTATTTTAAAGAGTACATACCCAACGATCAGCAGTATGAGCAGAAATTTGAACATGATTAAATATTGAGGTGCAAAGTTAACATGTTCAGATGTTGTTTTGAACTCTTAAAAAAGACCAATTGTGCTCAAATTCTTCAAAATTGTAACTTTAGAGCCTCTACAGATGATCATTATGGCACGAATTACATTTTTGTTGCACTTCTTAATTGCCTCACTTATCATTTCCTGCAACAACTCTGAGAGGGAAACTATCGTCTGGGAAACAATTCAGAAGTCACTTCAGGAGCAATTCATTTCAGCTCAGGACGGCGACACCATTTCAATTCCCGCTGGACAGTTCATGTTCACCCGCGGATTGCAGATCGATGGAAAGAAAAACATTATCATCAGGGGAGCAGGAAAAGATGAAACAATACTTTCGTTTCGTAATCAGGCGGAAGGTGCCCAGGGAATTCTTGTCAGCAATGGAGTGAATATCACCATTGAAGATATGACCATTGAAGATTCCCGTGGCGATAACCTGAAAATTAATGATACCCGTGAAATTACCCTGAGAAGGATTCGATCCAGGTGGACCGGGGAGCCAAAAAGTACTAATGGTGCCTACGCTTTATATCCTGTATTATGTAAACGCGTTCTGATTGAGGATTGTGAAGCTGTCGGTTCATCCGACGCAGGAATTTATGTGGGTCAGTCCGACAGTGTCATCATCCGTCGCAACAAGGCGTGGAACAATGTTGCAGGAATTGAAAGTGAAAACTCCAGGTGGGTGGACATTTATGAAAATGAAGCCTATGAAAATACCGGTGGATTACTTGTGTTTGACCTCCCCGGACTGACGCAGTACGGACATTCAACCAGGGTTTTCGACAATTTCATTCATGACAACAACCACCGCAATTTTGCTGCCCCCGGAAATGTGGTGGCGAGCGTTCCTCCCGGAACCGGAGTGATGATTCTTGCCACCCGCAATCTGACTATGGTGGGTAATGACATCATAGACAACAAGACTATTGGTACAGGAATCATCAGTTACGAACTGGTTGCAGCGCTCACAGAAAGTGGTGACCAAAACAACTCTCCGCTCGGTGCTCAGACAGTGAATAATAATTATAAACTTGATACACTTTATAATCCGTATCCATCTGACATCCGGATCAGCAAAAATTATTACCGGAATAACAACTGGTTTCCTGCTGTAGGTCACGACATCGGCTTGCTTTTTTTGACCAAAGCTTTTCTCTCTACGCCAGACATTGCCTATGATGGTATTCAGCTGGCAGGAAGCAACGAGAATCCTGCCATCTGCGTAAGTCAAAATGGTGAGGCAAAAATTGTACTTCTCGATGCAGCCCACGACTTTGAAGGCTGGAAAGAAAAACCGGATCTGCTGAACTGCGAAGGACAAAATATTCCATGAGGAAACTGGCTTCGATTTTATTTATTTTTTGCGTCTGGGCATGTGCTCCGGCACCTAAAGAGGTAATCCTTGAAGAAGTTCCGGCTGAAAGAGCAGCAGCATCCGGTGACCATGAAAAACTATCCTCCTATGGTTTTTTTTCAGGCATTTTAAAAGATCTTAATCCCTCAAAGGGAGTTATTCCCTATGATATCAATGCTCCCCTTTTCAGTGATTATGCCTCAAAAAAACGTTTCATATTTCTTCCTGAAGGAAAGAAAATCAAATACAGCCAGGATGATGTTTTTGATTTTCCCGATAGATCGGTTCTGATAAAAAATTTTTATTACCCGCAAGATGCAGGCCGGATCATTGAAACAAGACTGCTTATAAAAGAAGCCGGCGACTGGAAAGCATTGCCTTACATCTGGAACGATGAGCAGACTGAAGCATTTCTGGAACCAGGGGGCGGAGAAAAAACAGTGAACGCGGGAGCTTTAGGTAACATCCGATACCACATACCAAATCAGACTCAGTGTAAAAATTGCCACGCGCGCGGGGACCGTATGATGCCTGTTGGACCGACAGCACGACAGCTGAACAAAAACAATCAGCTTCAGGACTGGAAGGCTCTAAACATAATTGAGGGATTGCCGGCTGATCATCAGATTCCAAAACTGACGGCCTTTGAAGATGAGTCTGCGGCTGTTGATCTGCGTGCCCGCTCATGGCTTGAAGCAAACTGTGCACATTGTCACCGCAGTGACGGACCTGCAAAAACATCGGGACTGCATCTGCTCGCATCCGTTACAGACCCCTTAAAACTTGGAATCGGAAAAGCACCTGTTGCCGCCGGCAAAGGATCAGGCGGAAAAAAATATGACATTATTCCGGGCTCTCCCGAAGAATCTATTTTGTATTTCAGAATTGTATCCAACGATCCTGGAATCATGATGCCAGAGCTGGGAAGAAGTGTCGTCCATGAAGAGGGCGCCAGACTGATCAGCCAATGGATCAAAGAAATGAAGTAAGGCAACCGTATATTTGCCGCCACATGCGTCTGTCCATTCTTCTGATCGTTGTCACGGCACTTTCCTTATCCGGCTGCTTTGAAAAAGGTGACTGTCAGAATCAGACTTCTAATATTGTCAAAGTCGCATTTTTCAATTCCTCAGACCAGAAAGTTCTTAAGGTTCAGCTGGACTCGGTTTTTATACGGGGCCTTGAAGGGAAATTCATTGAGGACGAAGAACTTGAATCTATAGTAATTCCATTGGATCCGTTGTCGGATGAGGCCGTGATTACCTTATATCGCCCCGAGGCAACCAATACTATCACCATAGGTTACATAGCCAGGACCACCGTACTTGATCCGGCCTGCGGTGCAACGGATTTATACCTTCTTAAAAAAGCTTCCGGAGAAGGAATTTCTTCCGCGACAATCACACAGGAAATTGTATCTGTTTCACTTACAACCAATGTCAGTGTTTATTTCTAAAATCATAACAACACTTCTGTTGATTTCTGCACTGGTATGTACGGGTCAGGCAAAAGCTGTGGCTGAAAAAAAAGATACTGTTAAAAGTTTTCGTCCTACAGGCATCCGTATTGGTGCCGACATGGTTGGCGCAATCAAAACAGGCATAACGCCGGGCTTCAGCAATCAAGAAATTTTCGCTGACATAGATTTTCACCGGTACTATCTGGTTGCAGAAGCAGGCAGGTCGTCGCGTGAACTCACCATCAGCAATGGGACCTATACCAACACCGGCTCATATCTGCGCCTTGGTGCAGACGTGAATTTTCTTGTAAAGGATCCTGACAAAAACATGTTCTTTCTTGGTTTCAGATACGGCAGAGCCTTCTACGATGAAAGGGTGGTTTATCTGACAGAGTCTGAGTTTGGTGATCGTGAGAAAATTGCGGCTAATTCAGGAGTCTCGTCGGGGTGGGTTGAGCTTACCACAGGGCTCCGGATAAAAGTATGGAAGGCCTTCTGGATGGGTTATACCGGAAGGATTAAGTTTTCGCCCTCCACTCCGCAGGAGAGCCCGGTTGCGCCCTATGATATTCCCGGCTACGGGCTCACCTTTAAACAACCCTGGTGGGGTTTCAGTTATTATGTGATGTTCAGACTTCCGCTGAAAAAAAACAGCTGACCTCCTTATTGCAATCTCTTATTATTTCTTTCCGAACAGTGATTCAACAAAAGCTTCTTTATTGAAAGGCTTGAGGTCATCTATCTTTTCACCGATCCCGATATAACGGACAGGAATATTAAACTCATCTGAAATTCCTATGACCACCCCGCCCCTGGCCGTACCATCCAGTTTTGTAATTGCCAAAGCTGTAACTTCAGTGGCTTTGGTAAATTCACGCGCCTGAATCAGGGCATTCTGACCGGTGCTGCCATCCAGAACAAGCAACACCTCATGCGGTGCACCAGGTACAACCTTTTGCATGACTTTTTTAATTCTGGTCAATTCCTGCATCAGGTTGGTCTTGGTATGGAGTCTGCCGGCAGTATCAACAATTACAATGTCTGCACCCTGTCTGACACCCTCCTGAACTGCATCAAATGATACGGCAGCAGGATCTGCATCCTGACCGCGATCAACCACCGGTACACCGGAGCGTTGTCCCCATGTTTTAAGTTGTTCTACGGCGGCAGCGCGGAACGTGTCTGCAGCACCAAGCAGCACTTTTTTTCCGTCCCTGGTGAAGCGGGCAGCCAGTTTTCCGATGGTTGTAGTTTTTCCTGCTCCATTCACGCCCACCACCATGATAACGTATGGGGCAGGAATATTCTGACCATCTGAAGGGTCAGGATCATGAAGCAGTCCGGCGATTTCCTCCTTTAAGATTCGGTCCAGCTCTTCTGTATTAAGGTATTTATCCCTTGCGACCCTTTGATTGATCCGGTCAATAATTTTTAAGGTGGTCTGAATGCCTACATCGGAAGAAACAAGCATTTCTTCCAGATTATCCAGCACCTCCTCATCAACTGTGGATTTACCTGCAATGGCTTTTCCAAGTCTTGAGAAAAATGACTCTCTGGTTTTTTTCAGCCCCTCTTCAATGGCGCCTGAGTCAGATTTTGAGAAGAAGTCAAACAATCCCATAAATCAATGTCTAAAAACAAAAAAGTCTCCGTAAGTGGCGGAGACTTTTAGCCGGCAAAATAGCCCGGATTATTTTTTCGCAAGTGCTTCCTTAACAGCATCTGAAGGAACAATCTCCTCCTTAAATGTGTAAGCACCAGTTTTTTCTGATTTCACAGCACGGATGATCTTAGCGTAGTTCTTTCCGTCTGTCTTTTTCAATGATGCGACAACCTTCTTTGCCATGGTGCGGTTATTTAGAGGTTAATTATTACTTGATTTCCTTATGAACGGTATATTTCTTCAGAACCGGGTTATACTTTTTAAGTTCAATCCGCTCTGTAGTGTTTTTCCGGTTTTTTGTAGTGATGTAGCGGCTCATTCCGGGCATTCCGCTTGTTTTGTGCTCTGTGCACTCCAGAATCACCTGAATTCTGTTTCCTTTCTTTGCCATGATGCTGAGATTTTAAAAGATTATTTGGTTAAGAAACCTGCGGCACGAGCTTCTTTCAGAACAGCTGTGATACCGTTTTTATTGATCGTTTTGATCGCCTTAGCAGAAAGCTTCAGGGTGATCCACTTATTTTCTTCAGGAATGAAGAAACGCTTGGTCTGCAGATTCGGGTAAAATCTGCGTTTTGTCTTGTTATTGGCGTGAGAAACATTGTTTCCAACCTGTGGGCGCTTGCCTGTAATTTCACAAATCCGTGCCATAAATGCGTTTTTTAGACCTTTTTTGAAAGGGATGGCAAATATCGGCTCGTCAGCCTTATTTTCCAAACCCTCTCACAGAGTTTTCTCAAAAACCTGCCAAAGGAAATTATCCGGAAATCCGCGTTTTATGAACCGGAAACCGGAAAAACTGTCTTTTGACCTCATTGTTAAACCATCACTTTAATAGAAATGGCTGTAGGATTTTCTAATCGCGTAAATGCAACGGATAATTGTCTTCATTTTTGGTTTTTATTTATCGCGCCTTTCATCCAGGTAAAGCCTAGAATATCCCAAAAAGTAACCTTTAAGCTTGATTTCCGACGCTCCTGAACAAATCCAAATTGGCTTATTGTTTATGTAAGGTTTGATCTCCAAAAAGAAATGTCCTGCCCTGACAGCACATCTACTTTTGTATCGCACAACGGGTAAAACTTCCCGCTGGATTAATGTAAAAACCACTTCTAACCTTAACCACTACAGTTTATGAAAGGCATTGGAGAAAAAATCCGGAAGATCAGAAATCTGAGAGGATACTCCCAGGAGTACATGGGAGCCCGCCTTAAAATGTCTCAGAATAATTACAGCCGGATTGAACTTGACCAGATCAATATCACCCTGAGTACACTCGCCGAGATTGCCGGTGTTCTGGAAATTGGCATTCAGGAAATCATGTCTTTTAATGAAACCTCCCTTTTCAAGTCACCCTTGATCAGTGACGCTTCTGACACCAAACCGGGATATTCTCCGGTTCAGGGCCCGATTTTAAACCTGCTTCAGGAAGAAATAGTCAGCCTGCGGGAAGATAAAAGACGACTGATGAGCCTTCTGGAAAAGAATCCGCCCAGACCTTAATTAATGAGCAAAATATCCGTGTTAATGATCGGTCTATCCTATTTTAGGCAGACAAATTTTCAACAGGCTTAAAAAAAATATTTCCTTTTATATATTTCAGGGTCAAACCAACCGGATATGAAACCCTGGACTCTGCTGATCCTGATTTCTTCTGTAGCATTTGCTCAAAATACCCGGCAACCATTCAAATTGCCGAAAAATGCCCATTCAGGAGATTATCACTCAAAAACTGTACTGGTAAAGGTTAAGGAAGCCTACATATCAGGAATTTCAACCGGCAAAATCAATGTGCCTGCTTCGTCCGGGCTATCATCTATACAGGCAAAACCACTTCTTCATCCGCGAAGCATTGAAAAAATGCGCATTTCAAATGCGCCACGCCGGTCTTCCTCCGGCATCCGCATTGAACAATTTGCCGAAGTAGTGGTACAAGGCAATGATGTGGAGGAGTTTATCAACTGACTCTACGCAACCGGTATGTTTGAAATTGCCGAGCCGGTTTACTTCGACAAAATAAAACTTAGTCCAAACGATGAGCGGGCAGGAAGCCAGTATTACCTCAACCTGATCAAGGCTCCTGAGGCCTGGGACATTGCCGATGGCAGCGGAATTATAATAGGTGTCATAGATTCCGGCGGCGATATGAACCATCCCGACCTCGTTGATAAAATTTTTGTTGATCCTGCCGAGCCAATCGATGGTATTGACAACGACAACGATGGCTACATAGACAACAACAGAGGCTGGGATTTTGTTGGTGACGATACACTGAATGTCAGCGATCCCAATTTTGAGGGTGATAATTTTCCGAATAACCCAACAGGAGGTCTCGGATCACATGGCACCTGGGTTGCGGGAGCTGCTGCTGCATCCGTTAACAATTCCATTGGCGTGGCAGGTGTCGGCTATAAGGCAAAACTTCTGTTCACAAAGCATGCTGCAGACAACCAGCGAACCAACCAGGGCAGCATTTATTTCGGATACTCAGGGCTCCTTTATGCAGCCAGCCACGGGGCCAGAGTAATCAACCTTTCTTGGGGAGGACCTTTCAGAAGTGAAATTCAACAGGAACTGATTGATTTTATCACCCTTGACCTCGGTTGCCTGATTGTAGCGGCCGCAGGCAATAACGGCTCAGATACGCCATTCTATCCTGCAGCATACAACAACGTGGTCAGCGTTGCAGCCACCACCTCCACAGATGCAAAATCCTCATTCAGCAATTTCGGTGTTGAAATTGATATCAGTGCCCCGGGCTCAGGAATACAAACCACTTCCTTTGACGATGGCTACACCAGCGTAAACGGAACTTCATTTGCATCCCCGATTGTTGCGGGTGCGGCAGCAATCGTATGGTCAAAATTTCCTGATTACACCCCGCAGCAGGTGGCAGAGCAATTGCGTGTAACGGCTGATGAGACTGCCCTTTACTCTGTGAATACTTCACTCAAGCAAAAACTCGGGAAGGGCCGGCTCAATTTGCTTGATGCACTAACCAAATCCTTTCCTGCCATCAGGGCATCAAATCCTAAACTTGTAAACAGTTCCGGCTCCACCCCTGAGCCAGGTCAGGATGCCTTCCTGACTATGGACTTCACAAACTACCTGAGCAACACTTCCTCAGCACTTCAGATTTCCATTAAGCCAACCATATCAAGTTTTTTAACGCTCACCAACAGCGCTGTTTCACCGGGAGGTATTGAAAGCGGAAAAACAATAAACAATAAAAATGTGCCTTTTCGATTCAAGCTGGCGGCAGGACTGGCAACCAACACAGTCATAAATATTGTAATCACATACTCCGACGGAGCCTATAACGACTATCAGTATCTGAGTTTTCTCGTAAACCCTTCTTACATAGATATAGACGAAAATCAGGTCATCACGACCGTAGCCTCGAATGGCAGAATCGGGTATGAGAATACACAAAACGGAACCAACGGGCTCGGTTTTGTTTATAACGACAATTCCATACTCTATGAAATGGGCATCATTGCGGGAACCTCCACCTCAGCGCTCTTTAACAATATCAGAGCAACCAATTCTTATGATCAGGACTTCACCATTATTGATCAGATCAGAGAATCTGTTCCGGGAGGAAGATCTAGCTCCGAAACTTTTGGTTCTTTCAAGGATAACGGAAGCACGCCGACCATTCAGGTAAATTACAGAAGTCTCGCCTGGAGAGAAATTCCTGACGACAAGTTCGTGATCATGGAATACACTGTTAAAAATGTTTCTTCCAATACCCTCTCCAATTTCAATTTTGCATTGTTCAGCGACTGGGACATCACCGTAAACGGGTCACAGGACATTGCGAAATGGGATGAAGAAAATAAGATGGGCTACATTTATCCGGCAATTGAAAATACCAAACCACATGCCGGAATAAAACTTCTGAAAGGAATAGCGCCCATTCATTATGCTATTGACAACGACCACCGCACAGCGGGTGTTCCGTTTGGTTTATATGACGGATTTACTGATTCAGAAAAAATTACGACCATCAGCAATGGCATCGGAAGAGCGGAGGCAGGCACAAGCTCCGGCACAGGTGCCGATGTAAGTCAGGTTGTTGGTGCAGGGCCTTATACAATGGCGCCCAATCAGGAAGTGAAGATTGTATTTGCACTGATCGCCGCCAATAATCTTGAAGATCTTAAAGCCGCTGCAGTGAGATCAGACATTGTCTATAATCAGATTCTGGAAATACCAAAGCCGGTTGCATCTACTGTTGAATCATGTTATAATTCCACGGTCGAGGTCTCTGCGTCTGGTGCACAGAATCTGAAGTGGTATAAAAGTTTCACGGGTGGGGAGTCATTTTTCCAGGGCAATTCCTTTACAACAGGTAATCTGCTGAATGATACTCTGTTCTATGTATCAAACGCCGACGGGGAATATGAAAGCGTGCGCACTGCGGTAAATGTGAAACTCAAAGCAAATCCTGTTATTACCAGTTCAGGTTCAGGAACGGTGTGCGAAGGCTCTTCAGTCACGCTAACAGCAGGTGCGGCAGATGCCTATCTGTGGAGTAATGGCGCCACCACTCAAAGCGTCACCCTGAATCAGGCCGGAACATATTCGGTAAGAGTTACCGATAACACATTGAACTGCTCCTCCGATTCTGAAACCTTTACAGTGACCATAAATCCGAATCCTACTGCCGCATTTACAATCAGTAATGCAGCCCTGAATATTAATGAAGAGATCAGCTTTGTAAACACCAGTACAGGCGCCACATCCTATGAGTGGTTTTTTGGTGATAATACCAAGAGCATGCAGAAGGATCCCAAGAAAACTTATACATTGATTAAGAATTACCTTGTAATTCTTAAGGTTAAAAATGAATTCGGGTGTGAATCTTCCGTTTCTCAGGAAATATCAGTGATCACGGCACTGGAAGATCTGCAGGAATCCTCTTTCAGCCTTTATCCGAATCCTGTAAGTGGAGGAAATCTGAAACTTGAATCAGCAGATGGATTTAAAGAAATCAGGCTTGTCAGCATGGATGGAAGAGTTGTTTCATTTACTGCAGCAGGCGGAGAAAATTATGCTGAAATCAGTACAGAAGGACTTGTGCCAGGGTTATATGTTGTTCGTGCCAAAACCCTCTACGGTCAAAAAACAGCAAAACTCATCATTCGCTGAATTGTTAAGAAAGTCCTGATCACTGCCGGCAATGGCAGTGATCATTATTTTCCTGTTCACTCAGAGACTAAGTTGAGGCCTGATGAAGGCCTTTGTAAGTCAGTTTAATTTTCCCACTTTAATAAGATACGGTTACGGTGCCGTCAGAGAATTATCAGATCATCTGAAAACAGAGGGATTACATCACCCGCTGATCATTACTGAACCTGCCACAGCAGCACTTGATTTCTTCAATGAATTAACGCGGGACTTTTGTCTTCGCAATCAGACACCTGAAATATTTTGTCTGACCGGCCCGCTTCTTCCGGCCACAATGATTCAGGAGGGGGCTGATCTTTTTAACCGGTCAAAGTGCGACTGCATTGTGGTCGTAGGCGGCCGAAGGGTTATGTCAGCGGGAAGGGGTATTGCCTTATTAACCCATCACAGAGACAGAATTGAATTTTATGATGATGTTCATGGCGGAGAGAAAAATATCATTCACCCAATACCGCACCTGGCTGTAATACCGGTGGCGGCCTCAGGCAGTGAAGTCTGGAGACATGCGGAGTTGCAGGAAGAGATTACAATGCAAAAGACAGAGTTGTTTTCTCCACGACTGATGGCAAGAGTTGTATTTGCAGATCCCACTGCCACTATGGAATTGCCGGGACTTAAAGTAAGAGAGTGGAAAATGGAAATCATGACCGCGCTTCTGGAGTCAAGGTTGGCCATTATGAATCACCCGGTGTGTGACGGCATTGCATCTGAAGGACTGGCACTTTTATTTGAAAATGTCAGTGATCCAGAAGAGCTGAATTCAAATAACCTCCATAATAACCTTGTGGTTACATCTGTGATGGCAGGAATATCGGCGCAGAAAGGTTCAGGACTTCTCAGAACGCTGTCAGATGCAGTGGCTGAATATTCAGGTTGTGGATATGGAACAGCATGTTCTGTATTATTCCCGGCAGCAATAAATTTTAACCTGGAATACTGCACAGAAAAACTTCTGAAGCTTGCCCTCCGACTCGGATGGCGTGAAAAAACCGGAAATGCAATCAGCCGGAAATTGACAGACTGGACTCAAACACACGCCCTTCCTGCGAGACTATCTGAACTTGGTATACACAGGGCTGATCTGAATTCAATAAAAACAATTGCCTTGAATGGTCGTGAAGGCTTTCTGGGACCAAAGCCTGTAACCGGATCTGAAATCAGATCAATACTTGAGTCAGTACTATAAACTCTTAATTAAAGGTTAAACCAGTAAGTGAACTTGAGTACAAGTGAACGGTTTTTACTTTCAAAGGAACCGGGGAGATAGTTCTCGGCATAAACCAGGAAAAAATCAGATGCAGGTCTGAAACGCCATTGAAGTCTTGTGTTCAGATTTACATTACTGAAACGGTCATTGTATTGCAGGAACGAAGTCAAAAATAATTTTCTACTCAGTGTGAGATCGAGCCTTGGACTAAGCAGTAAAAACTTTGCCTGTCCGTAATTTTCAGGTAGACGGATGTCATTATAATCCCATGTAACAGAAAAATTTCCATAAGGCTGAACACGATATGTGAGCGTTCCCCCAAAACCAATCCGGTCACCATTATAATACTGACCTCCTGATGCAATCAGGCGGGCAGTAAGTAATTTTCTGCTGTCAGAATTAAAAGTTGCCGTAAAAGCAGTCCAGCGATAATCCTCGCCCTGAGGCAGACTTGGATTGTCCAACGGAAAAATCGGGTTGAAATCTGATGGAAGCAGCTGGTAAATATTACTCAATTCCAATTTCAGGTCGGAAGTATTTCTGAACCTGAAAGCCAGCCTTGCTATATTATTGATTTCCGTAAGGCGACCGTTGGATAAGTAGGTATATCCTGTTTCTCCGCCCGGCATAATCTGGATGATTTTTTCACTTCTAGGATAAAACGGGAAATCGGTAATCAGAAATAATGAGGAGTAACCCTGATAGAGATCCTGTCCGGGTTGAAATCCTACCTCAGAACGAAACTGCGGTCCGATTGCCACAAACCCTGTTCCCAGCCTGAGATTTCTGCGGTTGCTGGTCAAAAATGCGCCGGAAGAATAATCACTGCCTTGCTGAAAACTACTGAAGGACCGGTGGTAATACATTTTTCCGCCCCAGCGATTATTTTTTGTTACCAGGGAAAAATCCGCACCAGCGATGCGGTTGTATTTATTCAATACTTTTTCTGTGACCTGACCACGCGTGCGTTCAACCACCAGACTGGGATGATAAAGTTTATCAGGATCATAAGATCCTTCCAGATCAGATTGCTTGTTCACAAATACAAAAGAAAGATTTGAATAAGTTAAGACTTGTCGCTGAATGACTGCCACGCCGTAATTCTGTGTCGGTAATCCAATGGACTTATCTTTTCCGGTTTGCAGATTCATCATACCCAGCCGCCACTGGCTTCCGATTTTTCCGCTGAGCCTTGCGCCGTATTGAATAGGAACCTGGCGAAGCAATCCTGTTGAATCACCTATGAGCCCGATCCTTCTGGTAAAAAACGGCTGAGTAAAAGTTGTAAATCCCGGTGCATTAAAAAGATCGCTGTTTTCAAGGAAAAACTGACGGCGCTCCGGATATTGAAATTCATATCTGGTCAGATTCACGATCTGACGGTCCACATCAACTGTAGAAAAATCAGGGTTTACTGTAAGATCCATATTCATGGAAGGTGTAATAGCCACCTTGGCATCAAAGCCTGTATTAGGCTTAACCTCGCGGGGCACATCATTTTCCCGGTCGGTGTAGGAGGAAGTGATTGCGTATGGAATCAGAGAAATATTTACCCCCGGCTTTGGAGGAGTTTCCTGCCACACAAGTTTTCCGGAAAAAGGAAATGAAGCAGGAAGATTTTGAATGGGTGTTCTGATCCAGCTGGATACCTGGTTATGCTTGATGTCCTGACGAAGAAAAGCCACATTCCAGTTTACGGCTGAGTTGTATCTGAAAGATTTGAAGGGAATCGCAAATTCAGCAACCCAACTGTTTTCGGTTCTTCTTACCTCGCTGTACCATTTATTATCCCAGTTGATATTAAAACTGTTTTCCGGATCCACACCGCCACCCGAAATGGTTCCCTCCCGTTGCGCCCCATAGGGAGAAACACCAAAAAAGAATCCATTGCTGAAATCATTATATGGATCAAAATAGATGCCGATATTATCATTCTGTGACCATTCAAAATCCCTGCGAAGGGATTGCACCACGACAGGTTTATTATCATCATAGCAGACAAATGAGACATACAAAAACTGATCATCAAAGGTCATCCTCGCGACTGTTTTGAAAGGCGCAGCGAGCGAATCTGTCGGGTAATTCAGATAAAAACCACCTGCTGAATCGGCTGCCATCCAGTCCTGCTCATCCAGGAAGCCATCAATTTTAATCGGACTCTGTGCTTTTTTTATGAGAAGTTCCGTGCGCGGCTCGTTCTGTGAAAACGAATAAACTGCTGAAAATAAAAACACCAGCAGAGGAAAGAGTGACCGCTTTTTAAACATAGGCGCCAAAAATAGTCCTTCCTGAGCTAAGGATGACTCCGTTAAAATAAATTCACGATCAATTAACGGAGGCAACCTTTCCGAGCTCCTCTGCCGTAATTTCAAAATGAGACGCGTGATAGACTGCTTTTCCGTTACGAATGATTAGTGCCTGCGGTGATTCATGTATTACACCATAGCGGGATGCTATGGCATTGGAGATGTCTCTGTGTGCAATTAGATCCAGATAGAAGTTTGCCTCCGTGGATAAATTCTTTTCACTTCGTTCCAATCTGTTAAGTACCATCGCACTGGTGCTGCATCGTGTGCTGTGCTTGAAGATTAAAACAGGTTTGATCGCAGAAAGCCGATCTATTTCTGCAATCTGCTCCTGTTGTTCGAGATTTTTCCAGTTCATCATCACTCAAAAATTAGTCATACCAGATTCCGATTTCTCTCGGATCATAACGGGGTCGCCGTACCTTTTCTTTTACGGACGCAGGCTGAAGTTCGTTGCGTTTTAATTTTTTATCAAATACCATCTTTATTCCCGTCAATAAAGATTTTTCACCCTGGACATTGTCTTCCTTGAGATGGGCAAACTTAGCATCAGGGTGAAGGGCAGGAATTTTATGCTTCCTCATTTTCACATTGGACTGAATCAAAGCAGTTCTGATAAACGCACGATCCGGTTCACGAACCATAAGTGCATCTCTGCTTGCCAGCGGATGATGAATATATTTTCCCTGCCGGACCTTACCTGTAAAGCCCTCTGTAAGAGCCAGACGGCTACGATCAATGCTCCAGGCTCTGAAATTCATAGGTGTATGCTCCACATTTACACGGTCAGGAACAGCTGATCTTTTCATTAGAAGTCCATTGACTGCATATGTATTAGCATCAGGCCGAAGTTTTTTGATGGCTCCCTGATCACTATCGGGATGTTTGATATATGGATTTCTGAATGGATTTACCCTGACACGGTCAGCATAACCTGCTATCAGCCTGTCCTCCCGGTCACCCGGTTTTTCCACTTTCAATGATTTTCTGAAATCTCCCTTGAGCACTTTAACCCATGATGGTGTGTGAACAGGTGTGTATTTAAATTTCATTACCGGAATGTTGCCTCCGAATGTTGCTCCCTTAGCAAGGCCAGGTCTGGAAGACCTTTGATTCATTCCTGCTCTCTCCCATTCCCTTCTTCCAATCGCACCTACTGCAGGCCGTGAATAACGCTCTGTAATTCCAATCGGAAGTTTTCCGCCTCCCGATGCTGATAAGCTAATCCTGCCGGTTAATTCCTGACGGCCAGGCTCACTGACTCTTAAGCTGCCACTGTATCCGCCTGCAAGCAAAGCTGCTTTGCGCCGCTGTGCATCCATTCTTGGTGCCTGCCTTATTACTCCTCCCGCATCAACCCGTTGCACAGGACGCCCCCTGTCACGAATCTCAAAATTTGTGCGGCCGGGTTCACTGACTTTTAATCTGCTACTGTATCCGCCTGCAAGCAATGCTGCTTTACGCCGCTGTGCATCCATTCTTGGTGCCTGCCTTATTACTCCTCCCGCATCAACCCGTTGCACAGGACGCCCCCTGTCACGAATCTCAAAATTTGTGCGGCCGGGTTCACTGACTTTTAATCTGCTACTGTATCCGCCTGCAAGCAATGCTGCTTTACGCCGCTGTGCATCCATTCTTGGTGCCTGTCTTAATACTCCTCCCGCATCAACCCGTTGCACAGGACGTCCCCGGTCACGAATCTCAAAACTTGTTCTGCGATCTCTGAGCACTCCCCCCGGAACATATTCACCCTTTGAAATACGACCTGATAGGCCTGAATAATTCAACCTGCGTGAATCAACCTGAACAGCATTACGGGAACCGAAACCTTTTTGACGAAGATCGAAAGAAAGTCTTTGACGCACCTGAGCACCTCTGCGAACCACTGCTCCCGCGCCTGCTCCTGCATTGCCATATTTAATAAGTTTAAACTGCCGGTAGGAACCAACATTTGCCTTTGCAGCCCCTGCACTGCGCGCTCTAATATTCAGGGATTGTCTTACGGCATCCGCAGCCCGCATATTTTGTTTATACATACCAGGGCCTTTAGGTGCCTCTGAACGGAATAATCCGGAAGAAGTAATGCCGCCAATACCGGGCTGGGCTTTTCTTTTTAACGGATTGAATCCAATCAGATCCCGATTACCTGATGATGTACTTATATTTCCGGAATAGCGCGCACTTGTTCTGATGTTACCTTTAAAGGTACCGGGCATGGAAACGACTGACCTTTTAAAAACTCCTGAACCGGGAACAAAAGAGGTTTGTATGCCCGTTGACTTTCGGCGCATAGACGCGGATTTACCACTTAACATCAGGGCAAGCTTTGCCTTTAAACCGGTGGGGTTTGCCATTGGCATATCTCTTCGGCCTGACAGACCGGCCACCTGAAGCCGCTGCTGACCGGATTGTGCAGGACCACTTCTGCGCGGATCTCTCTGAGGATTTCTGAGTTTTTTTCCGGAGATATCCCCCTGCCATGCCGTACCGGTTCTTGTTGCTGATTTGTATCCGGGAGTTTTTGCAGTGGAAGGTGTTTCTCTTCTGGTTCGCCTGTCAACATTTGGTAATGTATCTTTTGGAAAAACAACATTACCCGGTGTGCGGTAATCCATTCGGCGCAATGGTCTTCCATACATATCCGTCATGATGCGACCCCGGGAAGGGCTATATTTTCCCCAGTAAACATTTTTCTTTCCCTGCGTGACGAAAGATCCGGAGATGGACTGCGCTATGATTTTTGATCTTGTGACTTTACTGCCATCGCTTGACCTTACTGTTCTTAACGGAATATCAGGACGCGATGAAACTTTTTCAGACACACGAGGTTCGGCAACTGGATTATTGATGAATACTGAACGTCTCGGATAAATATTTCGATTCTGAGCAGGCGGTTCTCTTCTTACAATTTTCTGCCCTGAGGCAGTCCGGTTTTCAGGCCACGCTTTTTCAGACGACTCAGGTGCGCGCGGAACATTATTTAATTCCGGTCCACGCCACCTGTAAATATTAACTGACCTGTTTTCAGGTTTTCGGGTTACCAATCTTTTCCCCGAGGCGGTTCTACCTCCGCGATACGGCTGATCTTTACTTATTGGCCGTGAAGAGGAATTACTGATGACTGGAATTGCTGATGAAAATGAAGTTGCTCTTCCCTGAGAAGCGGAAGAAGGCGTTTTGACTCTGCGTGGAGCAACAGATGGTTTATCCCCGGAAGAAGGTTCTCTTGATGGATTGTTAACAAATGGATTTTTTGATGAAATAACTTTTCTTCTACTTGAAGTTCTGATCTGTCCTCCAGTATTTGATTTTTTCCGCTTGAGTGCATTGCGGCCGGTCTGATTTTCCTTTACGGATCCGGAAGCAGGAGCGGGACGGTCGCCCTTGGTATTTTGTGCGGAGACTGCAGATAAGGTCAGCACCAGAAAAATACCGGGCAGGATAAAACCTGCAGGCTTTACTGCTTCAAAAAAATGCTTTAATGACCTTAAAAGTGACAATATGTATAAATAAGGACCATAAAGTTAGTAAAACTTAAAGGGAGACTTAATAGCGTACCAGATCGCGGATTGCTACTGCTACCTTACCGGCGGGCAGGAAATTTGCTTCCAGTGTAGGTGCAAACGGAATGGGGGTATCAAGAGAAGCCAGTCTGCGCACCGGTGCATCGAGATGTTCAAAACAATGCTCAGTAATCCAGGCTGCAATTTCTGCACCGATTCCTCCGATAAGGGTGTCCTCGTGAAGAATCAGAACACGGTTCGTCCTGCGTACACTGTCAGCAACTGTTTCTTTATCCCACGGCAGCAGCGTGCGAAGATCTATGACATCTGCTGATACATCCGACATTTCCTTTAACGCATCCAATGCCCAGTGAACGCCCATTCCGTAAGTTACTATTGTCAGATCACTTCCCTGTGCTGCATAACCAGCCTTACCAACTTCAACAGTATAATAATCATCAGGCACCATGCCACGAATGGAACGATACAACAGCTTATGTTCGAAGTACAGATATGGGTTGGGGTCTTCAATGGAAGCACACAACAACCCCTTTGCATCATAAGGATTGGAAGGATAAACAATCTTCAATCCCGGTGTATGAAAAAACCAGGCTTCATTGCTCTGACTGTGGAAAGGTCCTGCAGCTGTACCTGCACCTGTTGGCATACGCACAACCACATCTGCGTTTTGACCCCAGCGCCAGTGCGCCTTGGCAAGGTTATTCACAATCTGGTTGAAGCCTTCTGTTACAAAATCGGCAAACTGCATTTCAACCATTGCCTTCATTCCGTTTATACTCAATCCAAGGCCGGCCCCGACCACGGCAGCCTCACAGATTGGTGTATTGCGCACACGGTGATTTCCGAATTTTTCAACGAAGCCTTCCGTGATCTTGAAAACGCCGCCATACTCAGCGATGTCCTGTCCCATCAACACTAGCTCCGGATGTTTTTCCATGGATTGTCTGAGTCCGTCGCTGATAGCATCAATAAATCTTTTTTCGGTTTCACCGGAACCTGAAGGCGTTTTTACCTCCTGCACAAAAGGTGCATAGACATCTGCAAGTTCCTTTTCTGTATCAGGCTCAGGATGAGACTCTGCAAAAGCCACCTCAAGACCTTTCTCAATTTCCAATTTAAATATGTCACGCAAGGAGGTAATCCACGCCTCATCAATTATTTTTTCAGAAAGCAGCCAGGACTCATAATTATCTAGCGGATCCTTCTTTGCCCAGTTTTCCATCAGTTCTTTAGGAACATATTTTGTTCCGCTGGCTTCTTCATGTCCACGCATTCTGAATGTCATGCATTCAAGTAATACAGGCTTTGGATCCTTTCGCATTTTTTCGGCTATGGAAAGAACGGTATCATAAACCTCAAGAACATTATTTCCATCAATTGTAATTCCCTCCACGCCGTATCCAATGGCTTTGTCTGCAATCTGTTTGCAACGGAACTGTTCCGCGCTTGGTGTGCTGAGTCCATAACCATTGTTTTCAACCACAAAAATGACAGGCAGGTCCCAGACGGCTGCAAGGTTTACAGCTTCATGAAAATCACCTTCACTGGTCCCTCCGTCTCCATTAAATACTACTGTTACCTTGCCGGCATTTCTGATTTTATCGGCCAGGGCGATTCCGTCGGCAACGCCATTCTGCGGCCCAAGGTGTGAAATCATTCCGACAATATGATGCGCATTGGTTCCAAAATGAAAAGAACGGTCCCGGCCTTTAGTGTAACCCATCATTGTTCCCTGCCATTGAGCAAAGAGTCTTTCAAAAGGCAGTTTTCTTCCTGTGAACACTGCCAGGTTTCTGTGCATGGGAAGTATGTATTCCTCTGTATGCAGGGCTGCCGTGATACCTGCGGCCACTGCCTCCTGACCAATGCCACTGAACCATTTGCTGATCCGGTTCTGGCGAAGCAGCACCAGCATCTTTTCCTCAATCATCCTCGGAAACAAAACCGCCCTGTATAGGTCTTTCAGGGTTTCAGCAGAGTAGTTTTTTCTGACAAAGTTCATGGTGGCTACGGGTAAAACTTACTGCACCCATGCAGTATTGCGGTTGCGAATTTACGGGAGTTTGGGGGAAGGATTTCTTACCTGAGTGAAGGATATTTATTCTGATAAGTGGCTGTCGCAAGTAGTGTCCAGGTCGCTTATCTTTGCATGTTAACCCTACCTGATGAAATACAAACGCATTCTGCTGAAGCTCAGTGGCGAAGCCCTGATGAGCAACTCAAAAAAAAGCAGTATTGACCACGATATCCTGGAAAGATATGCCAGGGAAATCCTTGCCGTCAAAGAACAGGGGGTAGAAATTGCCATTGTAATCGGCGGTGGAAATATATTTCGCGGTGGGCAGGCAGAGGCACTGGGTATTGACCGGGTGCAGGGTGACTATATGGGAATGCTGGCCACAGTAATCAACGCAATGGCACTGCAAAGTGCACTGGAGCAGCTTGATATGAGCACCAGACTGATGTCGGGAATAAAAATTGAACAGGTTTGTGAGCCTTTTATCCGTCGCAGGGCCATCCGTCACCTGGAAAAAGGCAGGATTGTAATTTTCGGCGCAGGTATTGGAAACCCGTACTTTACAACAGACTCTACCGCGAGTCTGCGGGCTGTGGAAATACAGGCCGATGTTGTTTTGAAAGGAACACGTGTTGATGGTGTTTATGACAAAGATCCTGAAAAGTTTCCCGATGCAGTTAAATACAGCACGCTTACATTTCAGGAGGCCTATGAACGCAGTCTGAACATTATGGACATGACTGCCTTCACGCTGTGTATGGAAAATAAACTTCCCATCATTGTTTTTGATATGAATTCGCCCGGCAATCTGATGCGTATTGCAGCCGGAGAGCCGGCCGGAACTCTTATTGTTTAAAATCCGAATAAACTGAACTATGGAAGAGATTGAATTATTTCTGGAAGATGCCCGGGAGCGCATGGGTAAGGCCTTCCATCATGTAGGAAATGAACTGCTTAAAATCCGGGCAGGCAAAGCAACACCAAATATGCTTGATGGTATTATTGTTCCCTATTACGGTGTTAACAGCCCATTGAATCAGGTAGCATCCGTAACTGCCCCCGAAGCACGCACATTGTTTATCAAGCCATGGGAAAAACAACTCATTCCGGAAATTGAGAAAGCTATAATGGCTGCTAATATCGGACTGACACCGCAAAACGACGGACTTCAGGTAATCATCAACATACCGATGCTTACGGAGGAGCGGCGGCGTAATCTGGTAAAGCAGGTACATACCGAATGCGAACAAGGACGCATTGCCGTTCGTGCCATCCGTAAGGAAACCAATGAATCATTGAAAAAAGTTAAAGGTGCCTCAGAAGATGATATTAAAAACGGTGAAGTAGAAGTTCAGCGTTTAACAGACGAATTCATTGAAAAGATTGAGGTGCTGATGAAGAAGAAAGAGGCCGAAATCATGACTGTATAGTTTGAAAGAATATAGACTTGAAAATTCTCCGCTACGCACTGGTTGTCATCCTCCTGCTTTCCGCAGGGTTTTTTGCATTTTATTATTGGGGTTCTTACAGTGAGGGTGTCCGTTCCGGCACAGTCGTTAAGATTTCAAAGAAAGGTTATTTGTTTAAAACCTATGAAGGGCAGCTGAGTCTGCTTCCTTACGGAGCAGTCAAGAGTCAGGACCGTGTGATAGAAAGTTTTGAGTTTTCGGTGACCCCCGATAATGAAGCCGTCATCAGTGACCTGGAGTCTGCATCTCTGTCCGGTGAGCGTGTAAGCCTGCATTACATTGAGCGTTATGCACAATTTCCCTGGCGCGGGGATACCAAATATTTTGTCGTGAAAGTTGAATGGCAAAAGGGAAAATAAGGTCTCTTTACTACTATACAGGAATTATCCTTCAGTCGTTTTTTCGCTGATCTTCTCTGGTCCTGCTCCAAGCTCAAGGGTTTCAACAGACTGAACCGCACTTCCGGCGATACCTTTAAATGAGCCGTACACTTCAATTGTTCCCATGAGCGCTTTTTTGATCTGCGCTTCACGTTCATTCCAGATTCTGTGCATGGCTTTTTTCTCCTGCTGAAGCCCGGCTTCAAGCCCGCTCAGACCTTCAACAACAGACTCCACGAGCATCTTGAATTTTGAGCCGGTCAGAAAATCGTAGAGCATACCCATTTTGTCACCTTTATTCTCCTGTGATGTCTTCACCTCAGCAAGTCTGATAATAGTCTCCCTGATAATGATGGACAAATTTTTAAATTCCTGGTAGGTACATACCCAAATCCCATCAATAAGACCAACTCCATTAATTCCGGCAGGCAGGACTTCAGATACCAGAATACCTGCATCTGCTCCCCGCTCTTTCATATCTGTTTTGAATTTCCTGAGCCATTCATTGCTGAAATCTTTTGCCCTTTTACTTTCATAATAAATTTTACCGCGATCACCGGCACTTCTTTCGTGAACAGTCTGGATGCAGTCTGCTCCTCGCGCACCTTTTTTGATTTCTTCAATCTGATCCAGCGGAAAAGTTTTTTTCAGGTATTCTTCAATCGCGAGCTCCTGAACCTCACCCTGAAGCTGAATGGAGCCCTGCTCCTGCTTTCGTTTCATTTCTTCAGTAAGCTTTTTCTGATCATCCAGCTGTTTTTGAAGTTCTCTGAATTTCATCTCACTCTTTGCCTCCTCCTCCTTTATGATTCTTTCTTTTTCACTTCTCAGTTTTTCATTCAACTTCAATTGTGCCTCGGCCTCCAGTTTTTCTTTGAGTTCCTCCTTTTCCCGGCTGAGAATTTCAAGCTGGGCTTTCGTACGATTGAGTTCTTTTACTTTTTCAGACTTCTCGTTGATTTCCTTTCTGAGCATCTCAATTTGTTCTTGCTCTTCCGCCGAGATTTTTTTTCTCAGCGTTTCTTCCATGGCAAGCTTCTCTTCACGAAGTTTTGCGTGAAGTCTTTCCTCAAATATTCGGTTCTCCTCTTTCTTGCGCTCATTGAACTGCTGCCTGGCTACTTCAAGTTCCTTTAATTGTTTCTGCAATCCGTCCCGCTCCGACTGAATGGCGGAGTTCATTTCTTTCCGGAGTTTTTCTTCAAGCTGGTGGGATAAAACATCCTGCACATCTATAGGATTGTTACAGTTGGGGCAGTTTATTTTTGATGATTCCATTGGGCGGCGGTTGATTTATGATCAGTAATCAATAAATATTACTTGTTAAGAACTTGTGGCAAGGGGAAATCAAAATATTAATCCATACCTCTGTTTTGGGTTCCTGATTCAACCTTAATTATGAAAAGTCTCCTTTCAACCCCAATATATATTTTCTTATTTACATTGATTCCTGCAAAGAATGCTGTTTGCATTACCTTAACAAAGATTATTTCTATAAATCTGACAAAGTACATGATACTTGAGGAAATTTAGTCTGTGAACAACTTTTTCAATTTAACTAAGGTCCGGTAGATCAGGTAAAATACCAACTGGAAGGAAAATTTATCTGACTTTTTAATTGCTGATTCAGGCCCGGGTACTTAATAAAATTTTCAAATTATTTTGGAAATAGCTGCATCATCTTAAATAGAATAAGGTGATGCGGCAGAAATTTGGGTGTTGATTTTAAAAACCCACCCATCATGGAAAATTTTCCCCGTTTACAGGCTTTTTTTGAAACATTAAAAAATTATTCATTTTGGCAGCGCCTGTTTGGCTGGTCTGCCCTTCTGAAAAACATCGGCGGCACCTGGGCTGAGGTGGTAGAGTTCAGCAGCACCATGAGCAGGCTGAAACAAGAACAAGAGGTTCTCAGAAGTGATCTCCGGGTTGAAAAAGAAAAAACAGACAATCTGGAGAGAAGAACAGATGAACTGAAGACAGAACTGGTAAAAACAACGGAAAAATTAAGGAGTCAGGAGGAAGTCCACAGGATAGAAAAAAATAATACAGAGAGTTCCTTAAAAAGTCTGCAGACCGAAAATCGTTCCCTTTTACAATCCATTACAGAATTGAGAAGTGCAGAGGAGCAAAGAAAAAAAGAAGTTTATGATCAGGTGCAGCAGGCACTGGACCTGAAAAGGGTTCTGGATAAAGACCGTAATGATCTGCATCAACAGGAGCAACAAAAGATCCGTGACCATCAGGAAAAGATGAAAAAGACCTGGAGTGAGCACCAGGAACAGGTTAAGAAAAAAATTCAGCTTGTATGTTCGCAACAGGCCATTGAGTACATCACAAAATTTTCATTCAAAGGCATTCCTGACAATGCAGTCCGAATTGCCGATGAGATTGTAATTTTTGATGCCAAGAGTCCTTCTTCCATCGAGGATCTCGGAAACTTCAAAACATACATCAGAAAGCAATGTGAGGATGCCGGCAAATATGCCAAGCAGGAAAATGTCAGAAAGGAAATCTATATGGTCATACCTTCAGGAGCTGCAGAGGTCATTGACTCCCCCACCTATGTCACTGATGAATACAAAGTCTATATTATCACTCCTGACGCCATAGAAGCAGTATTGTTGACCCTTCGAAAGATTGAAGATTATGCATTTATTCAGGAAATCGGTCCGGATGAGCGGCAGGCCATCGTACGCGTTATCGGTCAGCTGATCTATGCTTCCAAGCGTCGTATTCAGGTGGACCAGTTTTTCAATGGTGAATTGATCAACATTCTGAGAAATGCACTGTCCGGTATTCCTGAAAACCTGAAAGATGAAATAAATCAGGTGGAACTTGCTGCCAAACTGAATCCAAGCATGGATAAACGAAGTAAAGCAATAGCACTTGCGGACCTGGAGCATGTACAGAAACAACAGGCTGCGATTGCAGGTGCCCTTGAAGCACCGGTACCGGTAGCCATAGAAATTAAAGCCTGATTAATTTCCGATTCAATGTCCGGCTTCTTAAGAAGTTATTTCGTTTACATAGTGTGTTTTGTGTTTAATTGGTTTGGGAACACATTGAACGGGCAGGTCTAAAGCCTGTCCATCAATGTTGTCCTGAGAACATACAAACAATTAAAAATCAACACTTATACCGGAAGAAACGGTAGAAAGCACAACCCCGAATAAAAATCTTAAAATAAAATTATGATCTACCCCTTACAACTTTTCAAAGGCCATGCCATTGTTCGTACACAGAACGATGTGATACTTCTGGATACCGGGGCTCCAATGTCATTGCACAACAACAGTCAGTTTCATTTTGAAGAAACGCTTCATCGTTGCAATTCCGGTTTAAGGGGTGTTACTACCGGCAGTATTTCTGAATTATTAGGCATGGACATCACAGCTTTGATGGGGGCTGATATCCTTGCTAAGTATCATGTCCTGCTGGACTACCGGAACCTGCAGGCAGAATTCAGTACAGACCGGATTGCGTTTGAAGGTCGTATGATTGGCCTTGAAAGTTTTATGGGAATTCCGATTATTAAGCTAAGCGTTTCCGGCAATGAGCACCGCTTTTTTCTTGACACCGGCGCGCAATACTCTTATGTCTCAGAACATCTGATCAGAAATTTTCCGCCCGTAGGCGAGGTACAGGATTTTTATCCCGGCATGGGTCAATTTCAAATCAGCTGTCATGATGTGGAACTGATGCTTGATGCTGATGTGTTTAATGCCCGGTGCGGCAATCCCCCGGCATTGGTGCAGCAAATGTTGACTATGGGGAACTGTCAGGGAATTATCGGTGCTGATCTGTTTAATAATTTTAAGGTACAACTTGATCTAACAGGCAGGCAGATGAAGTATATCCCAAATTTCTAATACTCAACCGGACCGAGTTACGGCTAAAAAAATTAATTGCACCAGTTAAAATCAGGGAATTATCACTTAATTAGATCAGGAAACCAAGATTGTGGGATATAAAACACAACAACGGTATTTAATAACTGATCCACCCGTGATAAAAAGATCCCTGACATGATTCATCCTCCTGTATTTCCAACCCACCGGGAAGACTATCAAGGGGAAAAAAGAGTCTATGAAGCACTGAGCAGGCTACCTGATGATTTTGAGGTATTTTATCATGTCCCGCTGTTCCTTGAGGATTCAGACAGGCAGGTCCATGAAACTGAGTTTGATTTTATTATTGCTGATTTAAGGGACCGGAGGTTTAATGGTGTTTTGGTTATAGAAGCCAAATCAGGAGCCATGAAATTCAAACCGGAGGACCAGACCTGGACACAAAACGGAATTGATCAAGGTGATCTGATAGCCAAGCTCAGCAGAAAAAAACATCTCTTCGCACATCACTTCAAAAACTACCTAAATCAGGTTCCGGTCGGACATTGTTTCTTTTTTTCAACTTCTCAAAATGTAAGCAGCGACTGGTATTCTCCCTCACTCCGGCCGGAACATATCATTGATTACACCGGATGTTTAAATCCTGTTGAAACCATAGAAGATCGCTTTGATAAACTGCGGGAATCATTTCCCACCAGGGCAGGAGATGAATTCAGGCGATTTGAAAATCTGAAGAAAAGTTTTCTTCGGGAATCATGGTTTATTGAGTCTCTGAGGTCGTATGTAGACCTTAACAATGCTGCATTCAACCGGCTCACGGAACGACAGTGGGCGGTATTCAGGGGCTTGCGCAATAATCCGTTTCTTCTTGTTCAGGGCAGTGCGGGTTCCGGAAAAACATTACTCGCAACCCGGTATGTGACCTTACTTACCGGACAAACGAAAAAAGTTTTATTCCTGTGTTTCAACCGATTCCTCGCCAATAAGCTGAGCAGTGATCTCGCAGAAGAAGAAAATGCACTGGTGGAAACATTTCATTCATTTATTGAGCGGATCATCAGGGAACACGATCCACCCTGGTGGGACCGGCAAATCAAATTCCATGACACCGC
>JBMTCO010000009.1:0-42505 GCA_049430945.1 Cyclobacteriaceae bacterium | reverse complement strand
ATTTCAGATACTCCGGCAACATATTACGAAGATTTTTTTCTGCCTTCAGACTGTCGTGAAAGACCACGATGGATCCTGGTCTTGTAAGCCTTTTAATTTCTGAAAGTCCTTTTTGTGGATTCAGTGTGTGGTCATAATCACAGGAGAGGATGTCCCACATTACAATTTTCATATGTGGCAGAATCTGCCGGTAAGATGGGTGTAACTTTCCAAATGGCGGACGAAAAAGCAATACTGAATTTGCTGACCCGATTGCCGTTTCACATTCAAGAATGTCAGTAAAATACTGAGATGCCCTTACAGACCATCCGTTCAGATGACGGAACGTGTGGTTACCAATCCGGTGTCCCTCTGATAATATTTTTTGATAAACCTCGGGATGTTTGCATATGTTATCACCAATACAAAAAAATGTTGCTTTCGCGGAAAATCCCGAAAGTTGCTCAAGCACAAAGTCTGTAGGCCCCGGCATAGGGCCATCATCAAATGTGAGATAAACACACCTCTCTTTTGAATTTTCTATTCTCCAGACCAAATCAGAAAATAATCCGGAAATCAATCCCGGCAATCGGTGAAATTGCATTTTACTTCATTGATAAGAGATTTGATTTCATTCAATTAATCCTGCAGGTGAGCATTGTAATGTCATCTCTATAAGGATTTTTTCCCTTGAAGTTATCCAAGGCAATAATAATATCCTGATGTAATAAATTCAGATCCTGTGCCGGGTTGGCCTTAAAGTAACTATGAAGCCACTCCGTGCCGAACTCTGAACCGGTTTCATCAAGTGTTTCAGTTAATCCATCTGTATAACAGAAAATTGTAGCCGGATCAGGAAGTCTTACCTCTCCCTTTTGCAACGCCGGAAGTTTATTCACTGCACCAAGAATGGTTGAGCCTTTCTCAAGAAGTGTAATCTGACCATCCGGAAAAATCAGGAGTGGCGGATTGTGGCCGGCATTTACATACTGGAGTGACCGCAATACCGTGTCGCAGACAGCCACAAAGCATGTGATAAACCGTTCACCCTTGGTAATTTCAAGTACTCGAGCGTTAAGGGTTTCGACGATTTCTTTTAAATCAAGATCCTGCCTGATGAGCGTTCTGAGAGAGGCCTGGAAACTTGACATAAGCAGTGCGGCCCCAACGCCTTTCCCGCTAACATCAGCCGTACAAATCAAAAATTTTGAATCACTGAGCCGGATGTAATCATAATAGTCCCCTCCTACATGGTCGTGCGGAAGATAACTTGCCTCAACGATTACTTTTCCAGAACGAGGGAGTTTCTCCGGAAACAGAAGTGGCTGCACGTCACTGGCAATCTCCATTTCTTTCCTGTAAGCCTCCTGCTCGAGTTCTGCTCTTGCAAGTTTTCGATTTTCAATTGCCACAATCATAATATTGCAGAGGGCCTGAAGAAAACTTAGCCGTTCATCAGAAAAAGTTTCCTTGTTCACTTCCTCCATTCCACCGATAAATACCAGAGAGATGACCTCACCCTTATGGGTTATTGGAATCGCCAGATCAAACTCCATAAATGGTCCTGCAGTCAAAACTTGATTTACAGGAGTCTGTAATGATATGATTTTTAAAGCTTCAGGAAGCTGAATGCCGGAATAGTCAGCAGCAGTTCCGAAGTGCACTTTGCCTGACCATGAAAGATCACGCACATAAAGACATAAACGGCTGAATTTCAAATTTGAAATAGCCGTGAACTTGAAAATTTTATAGAGTGCTTCTTCCGGAAGATTATTATTAATGGCACGCGTGATCTCGAGCAAGGCATTAATTTCAAGCTCCTTGATTTCCAGCTGCCTTTTTAATGCCTGCGAATTCATTAATACAAAGTTAACAGGCCGGCAGTGGGGAAAAAATCAATTAATTATGAACCCGCCTTGATTTCCACTCCGGAGTTATAAAAAATGAAAGTACCCCTGTAAGTACCACATAAAAAGGATAAAAGCACGAGACCAGTAAAAATTCAAAATTATTCCAGGTGAGATGCTGAAGTCTTGCCGCCCTCGACAGAAGAAAATAGTCCGGAATTATCTTGAATAATAAAAAAAGCAAGCGGGTTTTTTGGTTTAACATAGGACTTAACATTAACGAAACAGCACATATTTGAAACAGGATAACAATAACAGCCGTTAACCCGGTAATTAGATTGGTGCCACGATGCCACTTGGCCGCCCATCGCAATCGTTGATTAAAAAATTCTGTTAAAGTTGATACCGGCTGTGTACGAACTACCGCATGTTGACTTTTCGCAAATCTGATACTCCCGGGAAATTTATTTTTTATTTTTCCAAGAAGAAACTGATCATCACCTGAAGAAATATGAATGTTATCGCTGTATCCTTCTGAAAGTTGAAACGTTACTTTGCGATAAGCCATATTAGCGCCATTTGCCATGACCGGTTTTTTTAATTCAGCTGCAATTCGTGTTGATGCCATCAGTGACAAAAACTCCAGTGCCTGCAGGCCGGAGAAGAAATTATTTCGGATGATGTTTACAGGGCCAATGACCATCTGAATTTTCGGATCAAAAAAATTCCCGGTCATTGACCGAATCCATCCCGGCATGTGGAGGCAATCTGCATCGGTGGTCAGAATAATTTCACCCCTTGCTGCCATCACAGCTCTTTGAATGTTTCTTTTTTTTCCGAGGACATCAGACTCAGGCTCCAGATAGCGCAGTTTTGAAAGAGAATACTCTGAAATAATTGCCGCTGGATTATCCGTTGAATGATCGTCTGTAAAAATAATCTCATAATTTCCGGCATAATCCTGATTCGTAAGACCGGATATTAAGGGGGTGAGATTTTTTGATTCATTCCGGATTGGTACGATTACAGATATAAATGGCAGTTCCGCTCCGGTTGAGAATAGCATTCCTTCATTTTTTTCGGCTTCCTGTTTCAACTGACGGGTTAAAAAAAGGATCACCAATCCATAAATGATCATTAACCCGGAGGAAGCACTAAGGATAAAGTCAGACATGGTCCGATTATTTAAGGCATTTGGTATATTGGCCGTATTGAAGATGATCAAAAAAGCCATCAAAGAAAAAATTATTCTTGGTCTTGACCCCGGAACCGGAGTGATGGGCTATGGGATCATTCTGGTAAAAGGTTCAGAGGTAAGTATGATTCAGTATGGTGTCATCAAACTGAATAAACTTGAGAACCACGAGCTCCGACTCAAAAGAATTTTTGACCGGGTTCTGGCACTGGTAGATGAATTTCATCCTGATGAAGTTGCACTGGAGGCGCCATTTTTTGGAAAAAATATTCAGTCCATGCTTAAACTAGGGCGTGCCCAGGGCGTTGCTATGGCTGCAGCACTCCACCGTGAGGTGCCTATCACGGAATATGCACCCAGAAAAGTCAAGCAGGCTGTGACCGGTAACGGAAACGCAAGCAAGGAGCAGGTTGCCCGAATGCTAATGAGTCTCTTCAGGATCGGTGAATTACCAAAACTACTAGATGCCACGGATGCCCTGGGAGTGGCACTATGCCACCACTTCCAGTCGGGAAATAATAAACTATCAAAAAAGAACTGGAGTCAGTTTATTAAGGATAATCCTGACAGAGTCAGATAAACAAATCAGGACTGTTCAGCATGCACCCCGCAAAGACCACAGATTACGGATTATCTTTGAATCCGGATTCAGTATTTTTTCTCCGGTCAGATATGTCATGAAAGAAGCCCTTGTTATTGTTTACAGTGACCTGAAACATGATGCGCGCGTAAGCAGGCAGATAGGGTTTTTAAGCAAAGATTTCAAGGTAACTGCGGCGGCATTTGGTGACAACGGAAAAACAGATCATACATTTATTGATTTAAAGCCGGGTAAACTCACACGTTCAGCAAAAATAAAAATGGCCCTTTGGTCAGTCCTGAGACTGTATGGACATTTCTGGAATACCTTTCATCCGCTCAATGAGGATACTGAACAGTTAAGTAAAAAATCATGGGACCTTATCATTGCAAATGATGTTGACACCCTTCCTGCGGCCTTTTATATAAAAGGGAACTCAGGTGCCGGAGTAATTCTTGATGCCCATGAGTATGCACCACGGCAATTTGAAAATTTGCTATGGTGGCGTTTAATATTTCAGCCGGCAGTTTACTGGATCTGTAATCATTTTCTCCCGCAGGTTGACCTGCTGTTTACTGTTGGCAGGGGAGTTGCAAATGAGTACGAAAAGAATTTTGGAATTGACTCTGTAATTGTAACCAATGCCCCGCCCTTTCAGGGACAAAAGCCATCGGCACTGAAGCAGGGAAAGATCAGACTTGTGCATCATGGAATTGCAAACCCTTCAAGAAGGCCGGACCTGATGCTTGAAATGATGAAGAAACTGGATGAAAGATTCACGCTGGACCTTTACCTGCTGACCAGCAGCTATGCTTCTGCAGGAACCATCCGTTACATTCAGGCTTTGAAAGAGAGATTTTCAATAGATAAAAGGATCAGAATTCATGACCCACTGCCTCAGGAGAAAATCGTTCCAACTCTTAATCAATATGACATCGGTATTTTTCTGCTTCCACCTATAAACTTCAATTATGCCAATGCACTTCCGAATAAATTTTTTGATTTTATTCAGGCAGGACTTGCAGTTGCTATAGGCCCCTCACCGGAAATGGCCTCATATCTCAATACCTACCGTAATGGAGTCGTTTCTGAAGATTTTGAAGCTGTGGAGCTCGCATCATTGTTGAATAAACTGACAGAATCCGACATTGAAATACTTAAAGCAAATTCAGCCAAAGCGGCAGGTGAACTTTGTGCTGAAAAAAATGAAGTAATTTTCCGTCAGGCCATAAATAGTATTTCCTGAATTCATGGGAATTGTTGCAAGACAAAGTATAATAACCTCAATTATTTCATACACAGGAATTGTGGTTGGCTATCTGAACCTTGTCTTTTTATATCCTAAGTACCTTGAGTTGCAGGAAATAGGTTTACTGAGAACCATACAGGATGCAGCCATGCTTATGGTTCCTGTGGCAAGTTTTGGCCTCCCGCAGGTTATAAGTCGTTACTATCCCAGATATTCAACTGAAGGCAGTCGGTACTCCGGATTTCTCGGATTGCTGTTTATTACAGCCACAGCAGGAATACTAATTGTGTGTGTGATTTTTGCACTGACGCATGGACTGATCATGAGTTCTTTTGCAGAAAAGGCACCTATGGTCATCGGACATTCCGGACTTATTCTGCTGCTGGTTGCATTGCTGTCTTATTATGGTATCCTTGAGCAACTGGCAAGGTCGCAGCTGCAGATTGCCATTCCTGCATTTCTTCGGGAAGTATTCATGAGACTTTTGCAGGCTGGGGTCGTACTTCTGTATGCGGCCACAGCTATAAATCTTGAACAATTTCTGATGCTCTCAGTTTTGCTATATGGCATCCTTATTTTGCTTCTGATATCCCGTCTGAAATTATTGAAACAGGCACCATCCATGAACTTCCGGAAATTTCAGTCAGGCGAATTCAGGGAAATATTTTTATTCGGTCTTACAGGTTTCATTGGCATTGGATCTTCAATGGTGATTGCCAAAATTGACAGCCTGATGGTATCCGGAATAATCGGACTTGAAGCGGCTGCTATCTATACAACCACATTTTATATGGCCACCGTTATTGAAGTTCCAAAAAGGGCTCTCACGCAATCCACAATAGCAATCCTTTCTGTAGCTTTTGAAAAAAATGATTTGCATTCGGCGGCGAAGATTTATAAACAAACCGCCCTTAATCAAATGATCATCGGAGGTTTGCTGCTCGTGGGTTTATGGGCCAATACTCCATCCATTTTTTTACTGATGCCGCGGGGAGATCTGTATGCAGCAGGATTCTATGTCATCGCACTCGTGGGTGCTACAAGATTAATTGACATGTCATTTGGACCCAGCAGTGAAATCATTGGACTTTCAAAACATTACTGGTTTAACCTTATTGTAATCAGTGTATTGGCATTGTTAACAATCCTGTTGAATTATTTTTTGATTCCGGCATATGGAATCAACGGTGCGGCCATTGGTACGCTTATTTCCATTTTTTGCTTTAATCTGATCAAGTTCCTCTTCATTTCCATCAGGCTTGGGATTACTCCATTCAGCAGCAAAACCATTACTACAATCATTATTATTGCGCTCACCACGGGTCTAAACTTCATCATCCCGGTATTTGATAACGTATGGGCAGATATATTCATCCGGTCACTTATACTTTCCTTATTCTACTCCGGGCTGATTTTACTTCTGAAATGTTCACCGGAACTCAGTGAACAATTAACCATAATCCTTGAGAAATCCGGATTAAAAAAAAGGTTTAAGCACTAAGTGCCTATTTTATTTGCGTGACGGGAAACCAACTTCCATTTATTTCCAGATCGAACATATACCTCAGAAAAAAGCAAATCTATTTCAAGTTTGTTTCCATTGAGAGATACAGAGAAGTGGCCTTTCCCGGTAACAACAGCAGACCGGCGATAAACCCTGGCACTCAGTTCATTTATATCTATTTTGTGATAAATAAGCTTTCCTTTAAAATCTTCAAGAAATTCCTTTTTGGACTGAACCCAGCCATTGGAGTGGATGTAAGACAGGCGTTCATCTGTCAATAGGTCAAGTGAATCAAGTTTTTGCTCTATCATCCACCTGAACTTTTTTCTGGAGATATTTTCAATCTCAGCTTCATCTTTTGTCTGAGCAGTTGACGAAAAACCACAAACAATTAAGATGAAGGATAAAAGAATGTTTATACCATTATTTTTCATTTTTCAATTTCTTGAGCAGTTCTGCCATTTTACCGGCAAGATATGCTCTTGAAAATTCTAATGCCACTGCAGGCATAGGAGAAACAGATGACTTTTTACTCCAGTGATCAAAGGCAATATTCAACTCATTGGTCATGGTTTCAGTATCATCTGACTCCGCCATCTTCCCTGCGCCTGATCGATGAATAATACCTGCGGCATCTCCGCAGGACGGCCCCACAGCAATCAGGGGAAGACCGGTCGCCAGATATTCAAAAAGTTTACCCGGCAAAAATCCCTCAGCGTCTTTGTATCCGGTAAGTATTAAAAGCAATGCGGAAGTTTCTTCATAAAGGGAGATTAACTTCCTGTGACCGACAGGTTGCTGGACTTTTATAATTTTTATGAACAGCTCATCTTTACTGAGTAATTCCTGCAATGTCCGGTTAATAAGGCCTGTAAAATGAATTTCAACCATATCCTCCAGGCCATGCTCTAAAACCCACTTTTTGAAAACCGCCAAAAAGGGTTCGGGATTACATACCGGGTGAAGAATTCCGACATGCCGAATGATAAATTTTGATGCTGGTCTAAAGTTCAGATCTTGAAAATCATCTGCATCAAACCCATTGGTAATAACGTCTACGCTACGATTTCCAAGAAGGCTGAGTTGCCGAGCATAAAAAGGAGAAACTGTCGTAACAGCCGAGGCTTTACCAAGCACCTTTTTCTCAAGACTTCGGTGAATTCTCATAGCCGGCCAGGAAGGTTTCATACCCAGTAAAAAGCCCCAGGTAGTCCAGGGGTCTCTGAAATCAGCCAGCCATGCCAGGTCAGGGATTTTTTTGCAGAGTTTTAAGCCGATCAGGTGGATGCTGTGCGGTGGTCCGGTTGTTACAATAGTATTGATCTCATTTTCCTTAATGAAGTTCTCAAGAAATTGAACGGAAGGTCTCACCCAGAAAATCCTGGGGTCAGGAATAAAAAAATTTGATCTTATAAATGCAGCAATTCCACTTGGTTGACTGAGTGTTGAATTGCCGGACGAACCTACTCGAAAAATTTTTTTGAATCGCTCAAATAATCTGTAGGGCTCAAAAATAGGAAAGTGGAGTACCTCTGCCTCGGGCGGTATGTCTTTAAGCAAAGAGGGATCTTTCAGGTTAAAATAAGGATCCCGGGGAGTAAAAATAATTGGAATTATTCCGTTGGCAGGAAAATATTTAACAAACTTAAGCCATCGCTGAACACCACTTCCGGCCAGGGGTGGCCAGTAATAGGAAATGATCAGAACTTTTTTTGATTCAGACACGGCTACTGTATTTTACCGCAACACCTGCCGACTGCAATAATGATCCTTTTTCATAAGCAAGCTTGCCATTGACAAAGACCATATTGATGCCGTCTGAAAACTGATTTGGATTTTCAACGCTTGCTTTACCATTGATTTTCTTGCTGTCAAAAACTACCAGATCTGCACGATTGCCATTTTCAATAGCACCCCGGCCGGCCATAGCCGGCATTATAAGATTTGCCGGCAATGTTGTCATTTTTGAAAGTATGTCTTCAAGCGACATTCCAATATTCAATCCGTGACGGATTGCAGTTGAAAAACATCCGGAGCCTCTTGGATGCGAATTGGCCCGTGGCTCGGATTCAATTCCTCCGTCTGATCCAATCATGCAAAACGACTCCTTAAGTGCAAGGTCAACCGTTTTATTCAATGGCAAGGTACCTTCCGGCACGGCAGCAAGCTTCATGAGCTTACGATAGCGCACAAATGACTCTGCGGTCAGCCTTTCACCTGTTCCAACAAGTCTTAGATCACTGTAATCAAGTCCGTAACGCTCTCGCCAGCCCTCATCAAACCTTTTGGAATTGAGGTAGGTCGCCCAGTAAGAATATGGATAAACACAACAAGTCAGACGGAGACCTGAAGTGTTAGCGACTCTGATTTTGTTAAGTGCATCCTCCATATGATAGGTTCCTCCGGTTGAATGGAGGTGATCCATATGTACCCTTGCTCCGCTTTCGCGTGCAATACGAATTGCTTCATCGACACCTGCCAGTTCCCGGCCTTCGGATGAATATCGCAGATGCAGAAAAAATGGTCTGTCATATTTTTTTGCAAGGCGCGCATAAGATAAGACCTCATCATATGGGGTAGGCTGGTACTCAATGCTGTGTGAAACTCCAAGGGCTCCGGCCTCAAGATTTTGCTCAACCATTCTAAGCCTATCTTTTAAATCAGGCCATGCGTATCGGATTCGCATCACAAAAACTGAAACCCCAAAGTTTATGTAATGAGGTAAGGCCCCGAAATATTCATAATACCACTTAACTCTTTCACTGCCGCCATGCATCTGCAGGGCTGTGGTTACCCCATCCGTTACTTTGAATTTTTCAAATAACCTGAAAGTCTTTTGAGGATTTGCAGCATTATCTGCAAGAATGTCTATAAAGCCCGGTGAAATAATAAGCCCTGTAACATCTCTGACTTCTGTATCGTTAGGAATTTCACTGAGGAGGATCAGACCACCATCAGGTTTAATTCCCAGAGGGGAAGATTGCCATTTGTTACGATAATAAAACCTGCCGCCATTTAACACCAGCTCCGGCCTGACAGACGATTGACCCTTAACAAAATAAGAAGAAGCAGGCACTGCCAGAGACGCGGAAATGGTTCTCTTTAAAAATATTCTTCGGCGCATGCGTCTTCAAAATTACAAAGAACCGGAAACCATAATGCTTTTCTTTTAGCTGAACGTATCATAATTGTCATAACGGCTGATTACTTTTGGCATGATTGTGGCAATTGAAATCCTATGCAATTCCGGTTATTATCTGCGGTTTTATTAATTCTGACCTCCTGCAGTCAAAAATCGGTCGTTGAGCAGACGCCTGAACGGCCCGGGTGGCTAATTCAAAAGCCCTCCGACAGCAGATATTATTTTGGAATTGGTCATGGTCTGAAAGACGGAAAAACAAACCACATAGCTGCTGCTAAAAGCTCAGCGCTCGAGGATCTGATCGGAGAAATAAGCATTAATATATCTGCAAGCTCTGCACTCACAGTCCTGGATGCAGGAAAAGAGTTCTCTGAAAAATATGAGCAAATCATAAGAACTACTGTAACTGATGAAATCGAAGAGTATGAGCTTACAGGCAGCTGGGAGGATGAGAAAAATTACTGGATTCTTTACAGGTTATCAAAATCAAAGTATCGTGAAATAAAGGAAAGAAAGAAACAAGCCGCTGCAGCGTTGTCGCTGGATTTTTTTGAAAAGGCTGTGAAGGCTGAATCAGAAGCCAACCTTGCATCAGGAGTAGGTTTTTATCTTAAGGCACTGGCCGCAATCGAGAAATATCTCGATGAGCCTGTTGAAGTAAAAACAGGTGGAAATTCTATTATTCTCACTACTAACATTTTCACAAATTTACAGCTCCTGCTTAATCGTATTAAAGTGGACCATAATCCTGTTAATGCGGAAGTTGAAAGGAGACCTGCCAGTAATACAACGCCTCTGATCTTTTCCGTCACGGATAAAATTTCAGGCAAGCCTGTTGCGGATATTCCACTTACAAGCAGATTTACAAAGGGCGGAGGAGAAATGCAGGAAAAATACATCTCTTCCGCAACAGGATCCCAGACCCTGTTAATCAGCCGGATCAGTTCGCCTGACCCGGAACAAATAATAACTACCAGAGTTGACCTTGAATCCTTGACAGGCACCAGTCCCTCTGAAATCATGCGACTTATTTTATCAAAGCAGATCATTCCTTCTGCTTCGGTTACTCTTAAAATCAAGAAGATCCTTATTTATCTGTCAGGTTCAGAGAAAATCCTCGGTAATCCAAAGTCGGGAAACCGATTATCAAAATTCATCAGCAACTACATGAACATACAGGGTTTTGGTTTCACAGAAAATCCTGAGGCTGCAGACCTTATCATGGAAGTATCTTCTGACACTGAGAAGGGAGGACTTTCAGGAAGTATCCATATTACCTACCTGAATGGCTTTATCCGGATATCTGAACCTGTCGGAAAAGGCAACAAAGAAATTTACCGGATTAATCTTGACAGGATCAAAGGTTATAGTCTTGATTTTGAACGATCCAGTCAGGATGCATGTTCCAAAGCCATTGATTTGCTTGAAAAAGAGAAACTTTCTCAAATGCTTTCCGTGATCCTTCAATAAGTCTGCTGAGTTAAAACATTCCTGTTATTCTTATGAAAAAACTTGTCCTCTCATTTCTTATTTCTGCTGTTTTCAATGGCACACATGGCCAGCCGATTCAAAAATATATTCAGGAGAAAAATGTCTCAAGAATTATTCAGACACTTTCGGCAGATAATATGATGGGCAGGCCGGCGGCAAAACCGGAATTGATTGAGCCTGCAGCCCGCTTTATAGAATTAGAATTTAAAAAAGCAAAACTGCAATACCTACCGGGATTAAATTCGTACAGACAGGGTTTTACAAAAACAAGAATTACCGGCAGCAACGCACGGCTTATAATTAATGGTAAGTCTGTTCCGGCTGAAGATGTTATCGTTATTTCAGAAGAACAATCAATCATTAATAACGGCAGCTGGAAAGTTCAGAATCTTAATTCAGAAAAAACAGGTCAGGAACGTCAGAGGGAATTTGCACAGAAATTCAGGTCTTTTTCGAGAGATACAACATCGGCATTGATTATTGTGGATGAGGCTTTCAGGGAATATTTCAAGATGTACAAGGGTTTTCTGAGGAATCGTTTTACAAGTGGGCAGCCCGGAACAAAAGTATTTGCTATTGCGACCGGAGAAGTCAAAGAATTTTCAATTAATGCATCAGTAGAGACTGAGCAGATTCCAATGGCCAACATAATTGGTGTATTACCCGGTCGTTCAAAGCCGGAGGAAGTGGTGATTTTTTCAGCCCATTACGATCATATAGGTATTCAAAAAGCCGTTTCAGGTGATTCAATTGCAAATGGTGCTGATGATGATGCATCCGGAACCACGGCAGTGATTGAACTCGCGCGTTATTTTTCAAAAATTAAAAACAATGAACGCACCCTCATATTCGTAGCCTTCACTGCTGAAGAGATCGGGGGTTTTGGATCACAATATTTTTCCGGTCAGATGGATCCCTTAAAAACAATCGCTATGTTCAATATTGAAATGATCGGCAAGCCATCAAAGTTCGGTGAGAACACTGCCTGGATCACAGGCTATGAACGTTCTGATTTTGGCGAAATTCTACAAAAGAACCTGGAGGGAACACCTTTTCAGTTCAAGCCCGATCCTTACCCTGAACAAAATCTTTTCTACCGTTCAGATAACGCTACACTTGCAAGGATGGGCATACCGGCACATAGCATATCTACTGATCAGATTGATATTGACAAACTCTATCACAGTGTTGATGATGAATTTGAATCCATGAATATCAGGAATATAACTTCTACCATCAGAGCCATTGCACTTTCTTCCGGAACCATTGTATCAGGTAAATCGACACCTAAAAGAATTGATCCGTCTACGGTAAACTAAAAAAAACAGAAATCTCAGGCAGTCTGTAATTCCTGACGATTTACATTTTCATTTTTCTTATCCCATTCAATCAGTCCGTCGCGCAGACGGATAATTCTGTGCGCATAATGAGCAATGTCATCTTCATGGGTCACCATGATAATGGTATTGCCTTTATCATGAAGTTCCTGAAACAAAGCCATAATCCCATAGGAAGTTTTAGTGTCCAAATTTCCGGTGGGTTCATCGGCCAGGATAATCGAAGGATTGTTGACGAGTGCACGCGCAATGGCCACACGCTGACGCTGTCCGCCTGATAATTCATTGGGTCTGTGATGCCACCTGTCCTGAAGGTTAACATTTTTTAATGCTTCCATTGCAATTTCTTCGCGCTCTGACTTTCCAAAACCTGCGTAAATCAATGGCAGGGCAACATTTTCCAGAGCAGACGCACGGGGTAAAAGGTTGAATGTCTGAAATACAAATCCAATTTCCCGATTTCTGACCTTTGCCAATTCGTTTTCTGTCATCTCGCTGACCAGCTGACCATTAAGTATGTAGGTTCCTGATGAAGGGGTGTCCAGACATCCTATGATGTTCATGAGTGTAGATTTTCCTGATCCCGATGGACCCATGAATGCAACGTACTCTCCCTTTTCAATATTGATGGAGACGTCCTGAAGCGCTTTTACGATGTTATCGCCCATGACATACTGTCGGGCCAGGTTGTGTGTTTCAATGATTCTGGACATTCCGTTATTATTTCAGATTGGTAAATCCCTAAACTGATTTAAGGTAAAATGGTTGCAAAAATGTGATAAAAGCTCACTGTTTGTTTGCTGAGGGCCGTGGAATCGGCCAAATTTCTTTTTGACGGCCATCTATATAGCGGAACCCTTTGCCGTCAAAATAGCCATCCTCCTCCAGTTGAATCCGGATTTCCTTTTTCCATTCAGGTATGTAAACTGTTGTATTCAGCTCAATGGAATAGGCCGTTTCGGGATGCAAAGGGTATTCTCCTGTATATGGAACGCCATCCTGCATATCCCACATGCCAACGGTGGTACCTGCGGCATGTCCGTGAAATCCGATGGGATGGGTGTATATAGAAGGTTTCAACCCCTCCTCAATTGCCTGGCGTCTGGATTCTTTAAGGATCTGATTTCCGGTAAGACCTGTTTTATAATTGGATGTAAGAATGTCTTGAAGCCGGTTACCCTTTTTAAATGCATCCTGAAGAAATGCCGGTACTTCATGCTCGCCGGCGCGAAGCACATAGCCATGCTGCTGCGTATCTGTGTTAAGTCTCAGATAGGTAATTCCAAAATCAACATGCAGAAGGTCGCCGGGCTGAATGACAAGAGGCTGCGGTCTTTTGGCCATAAGTGCTTCTTCCTCATTTCGCTGAATTGAAACAGAAGGCTGAAACCAGGTGTCAAGCTTGAGCTCTTTGATGCGCTCGCGATACCACCAGACCACATCATCTGTAGTTGTAACTCCGGGCTGAATTACTTTTTCAGAAAAACCTTCAGCAATGATGTCATGTGCAATCCTGCAGATATTGGAATAGATTGTCATCTCCCGCTCAGTCCTGGTCTCAAGCCATGAAACAGCAAGTTTTTCGGCAGACACAACATTAGGTTGTAACTTTTTAGGCAGTACCTGCATCAGCATATCATAGTCATTGGATGTAAGCCCATCTGCATGACCATAGCCCGGTGCTTTATTAATTCCGATTTTTTTTGGATTTCTTTCGGCTATCAGCTTTCCAAGCTGTGCCCATTGATCCGGATTTGCGTCAGGATCCCATGCACGCTTAAACACTTTTCCAACATCATACCTTGCAACGGCAAAGTATTCCATTCCTTTTTCCGCGCCACGGTCGTATGCCACCAGCATGGTGGTTCGGCGGGCAGCAAACCAGGTTGCTGGAAGCAAAGTCCTGATAATGGGATCCTCATTATATTCTCTGCTGATTACCACCCACATATCAAAACCCTCCCTGCGCATGAGCCCGGGCAATACATTTCTGAGACGGTCTTCAAGTAACTCATCTACCACTCTGGCTTGTTCTCGCTGAGACAGGATTACAGGTTGTGCTGATAAAATATTTCCCCGGATTAAGGAAGTCAGTAAAAAAATCAGACCAAAAATTAACTTCAATTTAGTGCTCATACTTCGGAGTAGTTTATAATACATCTTTCATTTTTTAAAATCTCACGGGCGTTGCGGACATCCGGAACGGATAGGGCATCAAACATTTCCGCGCGTACACGATCGCGGATAGACTTTAGCCGCAAGCCTTCTATAAAGCGTTTAACATCTTCACCTGTTTCAAGAATAAGTTCCGGAACAGCAACAGGCTTATCATCATCACCTTTAGCAACCATTGTGAAAAAACTGGAGTTTGTATGCTTGACGATACCAGACCGAACGTTTTGTGACTCAACCCTTATGCCAATGATCATCGATGAGCGGCCTACATAATTTACGGAAGCTTTGAGTGAAACAAGCTCGCCAACTTCTACAGGCTCAAGGAACTCAACGCGGTCAACTGTTACTGTAACGCAATACGTTCCGGCATGTTTGCTTGCGCAGGCATAAGCCACCTTATCCATCAGTGACAGCAGAATTCCTCCATGAATTTTACCGCCGAAATTTGCGTATGCAGGAATCATCAACTCTGTAATGATTGCCTGCGATTCACTCACCTTACGGGCATTTACCTGCAGCATAATTCTTTTTAATCTCCGAATATGATGAAATGTTCAGAGACCATCAATCAGATTTTTTTTGCAAGTCCTGCAGACAAATGATTGAATCGTAAAACCATGGCAAGGGCAGTGAGCGTAAGACCACTCAGCAGTCCAACCCAGATACCCTCTGCACCCATGTTAAACTTAAAAGCCAGTAACCAGCCCATTGGAAGCGAAAATACCCAATAGGCACAGAAAATCAGTACAGAAGGAATTTTGACATCCTGAATTCCCCGAAGCGCTCCGGCGCACACGACCTGAATTCCATCAGAGAGTTGAAAAAAAGCGGCGATGATCATCAGAGAGGCAGCTACCTTCAGAACCTCGGGTTCATCATTATATAATGAAGGCAGAAAATACCTTCCGGCAAGAAATCCTGCAGCCCAGAAAGCCATTAACACCCCAGCCATCCACAGCATTAAGAATGCAGATCGCCTCAGATTTAAATAATCCTTCAGTCCAAGGTAGTGCCCTGCCTTGATGGTTGCGGCGGCACCCAGTCCGGAGGTGGTCATGTAACTGATTGTAGCCAGGTTCAACGCAACATGATGAGCGGCGAGCTGAACGGTTCCTATCCAGCCCATCATTATGGATGAAAAACCAAATGCCCCGGCCTCAAAAATAAATTGTGAACCTGCAGGAATGCCGATACTAAGCATTCGGGAGAGGAGGTCCTTATTGTAATTACCTAAACTGAAACCACTTCGGTATTTTCTGAAATTGATTCCTGACCAGACGTACCAGGCCATCGTGGCGCCCATTACTATTCTTGAAATCAGGGTTGCCAATCCGGCACCATTAAGCCCAAGCTCAGGAAATCCGAAAAGTCCAAAAATCAAAACATAATTAAGGAAAATGTTAAGAAGGTTGCTGCCTATGACAATTACCATGGCAATCCTTGTATGTTGCAATCCCTCGCTGAATTGTCTGAATGTCTGAAATACCATGGATGGTATAATGGCAAGTGCAATGATGTCAAGATATGGCAATGCAAGTGCAACGACTTCTCGTGGCTGTCCCATGAAATACATAAAGGGTCTGATGCCAAATATCAGAGCCGTCACAAGCAGACCTGCGCTCAGGTTTATTAACAACCCGTGTTTCAATACATTATTTGCCTCTTTGAAGTTCCCCTCACCGATTGCCTTGGCAACAAGGGGTGTGATGGCATATGAAATGCCAACACAGAAAAACAATGGTATGCTGAAAAAGGTATTGGCAAAGGCAGCGGCCGCCAACGGCATTGAACCTGTCCAGCCAATCATAACGGTATCGGCAACGCCTGTCATCACCTGCCCGAGCATGCTGAGCATGATGGGATAAGCGAGCAAAAAATTAGACCGGATGTGGGCGGATTCAGGAAGCATTCAGAAGTTCAGGATAGAGGTGTGCGGCCTTTAAAATTGCCATTACCGAAAGACTATCTGTAATTTTTCCGTTCATGACCCAATCAAATGCATCCCGGAATGGTAAATGAATGATTTTCATATCTGCCTCAGTGTCTTCCCGGTCAGATTGTGAGATACTTAGATTCCTGGCCAGAAAAATAATTCCTTCCTCATCAGAAACGGAATTTGATAAATGCGTTCGCATCAGCAATGACCAGTCTTCTGCCACAAGGCCGGTTTCTTCTCTGAGTTCACGCTTTGCAGCCTCAAGTGGATCCTCATTCAGAGGGCCACCACCCTCGGGAATTTCCCAGCTCAGGCAATCAATCGGAAACCGCCACTGACTAACGAGCCGGATGCAGTTATGTTCATCCACAGCCAGAATGCCAATGGCTTTATTTTTGAAGTGGATTTTTCCATAGATGCCCGGAGTTCCTGCAGGTGTAATGACACTGTATTGCGTAAGCGCTATCCAGGGATTACCGTAAACCTGATTTTCGTGAAGGATTTTCCAGGGATTTTTTTCAATAGATTCCATGACACAATATTAGGTAATCAAATACAGCAAGGGTGGTGATTGAATGACAACAGGCTGAATTATGCTCAAAATCCGCAAAAAATAAATAGAAAAAGAAATAATTGGAAAATACATGTATGTACATATAATTTTGAGGCCATGAAGCTGGAAGAATCACTAAAAACATCAAGGTTTAAAAGTGATATCCACAAGGCGGCACTGAATATTCTTTACAGCGCCTGGTGGTTAAAATCATCCATAAGCCGTGAACTTAAGGCATTCGGTATCACACATGAGCAATACAATATACTTCGTATACTCAAGGGAAAACATCCGGAGCAAATGTGCGTGCGGGATATTGCCTCCCGGATGATTGAGAAAAATTCCAATGTTCCTCGAATTCTCGACAGACTCGTGAAGAAAAAACTGATCAGAAGAAACACGTCAAGCCTTGACCGGAGAGAGACTGCGGTGAGCCTGACTTCAGCAGGACTCAGTTTGCTTGAAAATTCAGGAGCACATATTACCGCTGCAATTGACCGTCAAATCAGTCTGAACAAACAGGAATCAAAACTAATAAATGAGCTTCTGGATAAAATGAGGGAAAGGGAATGATTTTTTTTAAAGAAATACATGTACATACATATAAAAATCGGTTATGAAAACAGTTGTCCACAAGTCTTCAGAGCGTGGTTACGCAAATCACGGGTGGCTTGAAAGTTATCACAGCTTCAGTTTTGCAGGCTATTATAATCCTGATAAAATTCAGTTTGGTGCCCTTCGGGTCTTAAATGATGATGCTGTTGCGCCCGGCTACGGGTTTGGAAATCATCCTCATGACAATATGGAAATTGTCTCTATCCCTCTTAAGGGCGATCTGCACCATCAGGACTCAACCGGGAGGGACAGAATTATCAGACAGGGCGATGTTCAGATTATGAGTGCAGGCACAGGGATTATGCACAGCGAAAAAAATGCCAGCAAAATTGAAGAGGTTCATTTTCTTCAGATCTGGGTTTTACCTAAACTAAGAAACATAGAACCAAGATATGACCAGAAAAGCTTTCCGCAGGAAGGCCGGAATAATTGCTGGCAAACTGTGGTGGCCCCGGATAACCCTCAGGCAATCTGGATAAATCAGGACGCATGGTTCACTCTGGGGGATTTTGAAACAGGACAATCTGCGGATTATAATATTCATAAAACCGATAACGGTATCTATGTCTTTATCATCAGCGGACAGGTTGAGCTTGAAGGCACTATCATGGAGGCACGTGATGCCATGGCAATCCGGGAAGCCGATAACATCCAACTCAAGACCCTGTCATCGTCAGAAATTCTTGTAATTGAAATACCCGTTAAAACAAATACCCTTTAGTCTCAACAATTCAAAATTCAATTAACAACTAAAACGCAAACAAAATGGCAACTTACAAAATCGATGCAGCGCACAGTGAAATCAACTTCAGGGTAAAGCACCTGATGATCACTAACGTTACCGGAACCTTCCGTGAATTCAATGCAGAAATGGAATCAAACACAACAGACTTCAGTGATGCAACCATCAGGTTTGAAGCAGATGTTAACAGCATCAGTACAAACAATGATCAGCGTGACGGCCATCTGAAAAGTGATGATTTCTTCAATGCAGAAAAATTTCCCAAACTCACCTTTACTTCCGGCAGGCTTGAAAAAAAATCCGATACTGAATACATTCTCTCAGGTGAACTGACCATCCGTGACATTAAAAAGATCGTATCCTTTAAGGTTGAATTTGGCGGACTGATGACTGATCCATGGGGCCAGGAAAAAGCGGGATTTGAAATCACCGGAACTATAAGCCGAAAAGAGTTTGACCTTAAATGGAATGCCACTACTGAGGCCGGAGGGATAGTGGTAAGTGATGAAGTTAGACTACAGTTAGCCGTTCAGATGATTAAACAAGCATAATAAACTCAAAAGGAACAGAGCAAAGTTTTCATCAAATGAGGTTTTCGGAATTGATTAAGTTTGTCCGAAACCGCAAATGCTCAAATCGTATTATTATGCAAGAGGAGTAGAAGCAGGCTGCGACGAGGCCGGAAGGGGTTGTCTCGCCGGTCCCGTTGTAGCGGCTGCGGTTATTCTGCCCAAAAATTTCAGGCACAAAAAGCTTAATGATTCAAAGCAATTATCCAGGTCAGACCGGGAGGAATTAAAACAGGAGATCACTACAGCAGCTCTGGCATGGGCCATTGCTGAGGTCAGCAATGAAGAAATCGATAAGATTAACATTCTGAATGCTTCCATTTTAGCCATGCACCGTGCCATTGACGGACTGACAAAGAAGGCGGAGCTGTTGCTGATTGATGGCAACCGGTTCAAACCTTATCCGGGAATTAAGCATCATTGCATAATCAGGGGAGATGCTAAATATCTTTCTATTGCAGCTGCCTCTGTTCTTGCAAAAACTTACCGCGATGCGCTGATGTGCAGACTGGCAAAAGATTGGACGGGATATTGCTGGGAAAAAAATATGGGCTACCCCACTGCGGAACACCGAAAAGGTATTCGCGAGCTGGGCATTACCCCCTACCACAGAAAATCATTTCAATTATTACCTGCCCAACTGGATATTTTCAAACCGGAATGACATGTGCCTGATCTTTTTTGCATTGAATCAACATCCTAAATATGCGCTGATTCTGGCCGCTAACCGTGATGAGTTTTATAACAGACCTGCTGCTCCGGCCGGATTCTGGGAAAAAAGAGCAGATATTCTTGCCGGAAGAGATCTGCAGGATAAAACAGGAGCACTTTCCGGCACGTGGCTGGGCATCACAAAATCAGGGCGCATCGCCATGATCACCAACTATCGTGATTTCAAAAACATTAAAACAAATGCACCATCACGAGGCCCGCTGGTTACAAATTACCTTTCCGGAACTGAAACTGCTGAAGCTTATCTGGAAAGCATCAGTAAGGAGGCACAACATTACAATGGTTTTAATCTACTTGCCGGAACAATACGTGAGCTGCGGTATTATTCAAATTATGAAAACGGCATTCGAACCCTCACATCCGGTATTTTCGGAATAAGCAATCATCTTCTTGATACGCCGTGGCCAAAACTGATCGCAGGGAAACGTGCATTCACGGAAATTATCAATAACAAAACAGATTTTGAGACGACAGATTTTCTTGAGATGATGGCGGACAAAACGATATTCTCAGATGAAAAACTTCCGGATACAGGTGCCGGAATTAAACGGGAGCGAATGCTCAGCCCGGCTTTTATTGAGTCTGAAGATTACGGGACGCGGTGCACAACAGTTATTCTGGTAACAAATGACGGGGATGTTTCGTTTGTGGAAAAATCCTATAAGCCCGAGACCGGAATTAAAACATTTACCTTTACCCTTACCTGAAAAACATGGCTAAAAAGCCTTTTAAAGAACCCTTTCTGTTACGATTCACCAGATGGATTTTTCCTAAACTGGAAAGGGTGGCTCCCTTTCTTGCGGTACGATTATTTACCCAGTTATTTTTTACGCCCCTTCATTTTGGCTTTCCTGTAAAAGAAAAAGCCTGGGTAAAGACATCAAAGCAAAGTGAGATAAGCATTCAGGGGAAAAAAATTAAAGTTTACGAATGGGGAGATGAAAAAAATCCGGCAATTGTTTTTGTCCATGGCTGGGCAGGCAGAGGAACCCAGTTCCGGAAATTTTTTGAACCCTTTATGCAGGGTGGATATCGTATTATTGCTTTTGACGGCCCGGCACACGGAAAATCTGAGGGCAAGCAAACCACTGTGATTGAATTTGAGGAAGTAGTAAGGCATTTGTGGTACAGAGGCGACCAGCCGGCAGGCATTATTGCACATTCATTCGGAGGTACAGTAGCTTTGTATGCCGCATTCAAGGGCCTGCCCATTCAAAAGCTCGTTATGATTGGCACGCCTGTTATTGGCGATCTGGTTATTAAAGGTTTTCTCAAAGCTGTTAATGGATCGGAAAAAACAGGTGTTGAATTCCGAAAACGACTTAAGGAAAAATACGGGCGGAGTTTTGAAGAATTCTCAGCCGAACATCTGCTTCCGCGATTACCTGAACCAATTGATCTGATGGTCATCCATGACCGGGATGATAAGGAATCACCCATCCGCCATGCGGAAGAGGCAATTCGTCTGTACCCTGAGGCTGCTCTTCTGCGAACCGCCGGACTCGGACATAACCGAATACTCCGGGACGCATCTGTTATCGATGCCTGCCTTCGTTTTATGAAAAGAATTTAGAACATGAGGGTTTCCGGAAAATCAGGACTTGGGCCCGGCATTTCCTTTTCCTGAGCCTGAGATGGCATTACGCATATCCGTATCCGCCTGTACATTCTGCATTTTATAGTAATCCATGATTCCAAGGTTACCACTCGTAAATGCAGCCGCGATGGATCTTGGAATTTCAGCCTCCGCCTCAATTACCTTTGCTCGGGCTTCCTGTGCCTTTGCTTTCATCTCCTGTTCATGGGCAACTGCCATCGCACGACGTTCCTCGGCCTTGGCTTCGGCAACTTTAAGATCTGCAGTAGCCTGATCAATCTGAAGTTTAGCTCCAATATTCGCTCCCACATCAACATCTGCAATATCGATTGAAAGAATTTCAAAGGCAGTACCTGCATCAAGTCCGCGTGAAAGCACCAGCTTGGAAATCTTATCAGGATTTTCCAGTACCTCTTTGTGGGATTTGGCTGAACCGATGGATGTCACGATGCCTTCTCCTACCCGTGCAAGGATTGTTTCTTCTCCTGCACCACCAACCAGTTGCTGAATGCTCGCTCTTACAGTAACACGTGCAATAGCAATAAGCTGAATGCCATCAGCTGCGACAGCTGCAACTTTTGGTGTATTGATCACTTTAGGGTTTACAGAAATCTGAACGGCCTCAAACACATCTCTTCCGGCCAGGTCAATTGCCGTTGCCTGCTGGAAGCTCAGGTTAATGTTTGCTTTCTGTGCAGAGATAAGTGCCCTAATGACATTCGGAACATTACCACCGGCAAGAAAGTGAGTTTCCAGTTCTCTGGTAGTTACGTTCAATCCAGCTTTGATTGCTGTTATGAGAGAATTGACAATGATACCGGGCGGAACTTTTCTGATCCGCATGCCGATCAACTCACCAATTGTAACCCTGACACCTGCAAATACTGCGGTAATCCAGAGTCCAACTGGAACAAAGTACAGGAACATGAAAAATCCGATGATTCCAAGGAACACCAGAAACAAAAACATCAAACCACCATCCATATTTTATAAATTAATTTATTGGTTCAACAATTATGACAGATCCGGATACTTCTGAGATTTTCAGACGGGATCCTGCATCTGCAAAACCTCCCCGAGTTCTGACTTCGCATACAATATTACCAAACTCTGCCTTACCGGAGGGTCTGAGACTTGAAAGAGCCTTCCCTTCCTGCCCGGCCTGAAGTTTATCATCAAGATTTTCCACTGCCAGGCCGGTCATAGACGATTTAAGCGAAAATTTTGACCAGAGTTTACTTTTGAATGATGCGTACAAAGCAAGGGCAGACAGAATTGAACTGCCTCCGACAGTCAGCCAGCCTGTCTCAGGTCCAAAATATTTAAAACTTAATGTGCCACCGGTCAAAACAAGAATAAAACCAAGCAATCCGACCAAAGTGGTTCCCGGAACAAACAGAATTTCAACAACAAGCAGTAGTAATCCCGCTAAAATCAGCCCGGAGACAATAATCCATTCCATAGGAAACAAATCTACGGAAGTAACCTGAATTAGTAGGCTCGTGCAAAAACAACCCTTTGTGAAGAAGGTGCGCCGGAGTAAATGCATTTACCCTGTTCAGGTTCAGCATCCAGCGGAATACAGCGGATGGTTGCTTTAGTTTCTTCTTTTATTGCTGCTTCAGTCACTTTTGAACCATCCCAGTGCGCCAGCACAAATCCACCCTTTGTATCAAGCACCTGTTTGAACTCTTCATAGGATTCAACCCTTGTTGTCATTCCGGCGCGGAAATCTGATGCACGCTTGAAAATATTGGCCTGTATTTCCTCAAGCAGCTGAGGAATGAAGGTAACCACCTCATTCATCGGCTTGACCATTTTTTCCTTGGTATCCCTGCGGGCGAGTTCAACAGTTCCATTTTCAAGGTCTCTGGGTCCTATGGCAATTCTGACAGGAACACCCTTCAGTTCATATTCTGCGAATTTGAAACCGGGCTTAAGATTATCACGCTGATCAAATTTTACAGAGAGCCCGTGCTTCTTCAGATCAGATGTAATTTTTGATACTGCCTCGGAAATGGCTGCCAGTTCATTTTCGTTTCTGAAAATCGGAACAATAACAACATGTATGGGAGCGAGTTTTGGAGGAAGAATCAGACCATCATCATCAGAGTGAGCCATTATAAGGCCACCAATGAGTCGGGTGCTTACTCCCCATGAGGTTCCCCACACATGATCCAGTTTTCCATCTTTTCCGGAAAACTGTACATCAAAGGCTTTTGCGAAATTCTGGCCCAGGAAATGACTTGTACCGGCCTGCAGAGCCTTGCCGTCCTGCATTAATGCTTCAATACAAAATGTATCAATGGCGCCCGGGAAACGTTCACCTTCTGTTTTTCTTCCTTTAATAACAGGCAGTGCCATAAAGTTTTCTACGAAGTCCGCATAAACATTAAGCATTTGAACTGTTTCCTGTTCAGCCTCTGCTGATGTGGCATGCGCCGTGTGTCCTTCTTGCCATAGGAATTCAGCGGTACGCAAAAAAAGACGGGTCCTCATTTCCCACCGTACCACGTTGGCCCACTGATTGATCAGTATAGGCAGATCGCGATAGGATTGGATCCATTTTTTATAAGTATTCCAAATAATGGCTTCGCTGGTAGGTCTTACAACAAGCTCCTCCTCAAGTTTAGCCTCCGGATCAACCATCAGTTTTCCCTTATTATTCGGATCATTCTTCAGACGATAATGGGTGACAATCGCACATTCTTTGGCAAAACCTTCTGCATTTTTTTCCTCAGCCTCAAACATGCTCTTGGGGACAAAGACAGGGAAATAGGCATTCGTATGACCTGTGTCTTTAAACATTTTGTCCAGGCCTGCCTGCATTTTTTCCCAAATGCTGTAACCATAAGGTTTGATGACCATACAACCACGCACATCAGAATTTTCGGCCAGGTCGGCTTTTTTAACTATGTCTAAGTACCACTGAGAGTAGTCTTGCTCCCTGGAGGTGATCTCTTTTCCCATTCAGAGGTGATAATTTTGTATCTTTGATCAGATAAGCCTGCAAATATAAACGGATAACATCGGTCATGAAACCGGATATCCTTTTTGCAGACAATTTCGTTTAAGTAAAGGCGTTAAACCCGTAGATATGAAAAATCAAGTTGTTCTGACAGTTCTGCTGGCCTTTGCCGTTACTGCGTGGAGCCAGACTGAAAACGATGATCTTTACTACAGTGCCAGAGACCGCCAGAGAGAAAATGATGCCCGACCAAAAATCAACAGGGCAATAACTTCAGGGCAGGAGTCTATTCAAGATATTTTCGGTGATGATAGTCCTACTCTTTCAAGAAGAAACAGGTCAGAGGTTCAGTACTTTGACGGTGCATACAGTGGCCGGTCTTTGAATCCAGATTTTGATCCTAATGCAAGTGATGAGATTTCGGAGGATTACGAGTATTTCTCGTCCACCTATGCTCCACTTGGTATAAACAGCCGGTTGTATGACCGGTATAATGACCCCTCCTTCCCTTCAACCACATTTAATAATGCGTGGAATAATCCCTACAGAAACAGCTTCTATGGTGCCGGTTTTGGTGCCTGGGGTTATAACCGCTTTTATGATCCCTTCTACTCACCCTTCGGCAATGGTTTCAACAGTTTCGGATCCTTTTATGATCCGTTCTACGGCTCAAATTGTTTTTCATGTTTTTCACCCGGATGGGGTAATGGTTTTGGGGGTTCATGGTTCAGTATGAGCTATGGATTTAACAGCTTTGGATGGAGCAGTCCTTTCCTGAGTTACGGATACTCTTCATGGAATCGTCCGAATATGGTTATCATCAATCAGTTTGACCGTTACCCGAGAGTCGTTTATGGCAAGCGTCCAAGCCGCAGCATTAATTCCAACAATGATGCACAGCAGAATATCAGAAACTCCCGTACTGCGCCTGCGATAACAGGAACCGGGTCCAGAAGTAACCAGGCCGGCCGGAGTTCCGGTGAACGTTCTACAAATTATTACAACAGGGGCTGGCGACAGGAGGCCACAATTAATTCTCCATCAGGAAGCAGCAACCAGTCTAAATCCTCGGGCTGGAGTAACAGAAGCACATCCGGATGGCAGAATAATCATTCCTCACGTAGTTCTTCGGGGTTCAGTTCAGGCGGGAATAACCGAAGCAGCGGATTTTCAGGAGGTGGATTCGGCAGTAGCTCAGGGTCATCCTCCTCAGGTTCCCGAAGAGGAAGAAATTAATTAACCAGTTCTGAATATGCGGTTACTTAACGTAGCAGGGCTCCTGCTTGCATTAACTTGCGCGGTTTCAGATCTGAAATCACAGAGTTATCCTGAAACGGCGCTCCTTTTTTCAAGAATATCACCTTCAGGATCTTCCCGTATGATGAGCATAGGCGGAGCAGGGGTCAGTCTTGGCGGTGATCCTTCATCTTCCTACCTGAACCCTGCGGGCCTTGGAATGTTCAATAAAGGTGAAATTGCTTTTAGCCTTGGATACGGAGATGCCACAGCAACTTCATCTTTTCTTGGAGATGAAACAGGCAGTGGTAAAACTTCGTTGAACATCCCGTTTCTCGGCATGGCGTTACAAGGACCATGGAACCACAGAAAAATTATCAGCGGAACATTCGGTCTTAGTATGAACCGAATCAATGACTTTAATCAGTCCGTTTCTTATGCAGGCCGGAACACCAATAATTCAATTATTGATTTTTTTCTGAATGATGCTTATGACGAAGATGGCGTTCCAATAGATCCAAGAGACTTATTTCTTCCCACCAGCCTTGCCTTTGAATCTTACCTGATTGATACCATTACCGTAAATGGCAGTACAGACTATTGGTCTGCGCTCGGGCTGTTGCCGGATCCAACAGATTTCAGAAATGTAAATCAGGCTGAAACCATTACCTCCAAGGGAGCTCAGACGCAATGGACCATTTCGTACGGAATTAATGTCGGGGATAAATTTTTTGCAGGTGCCGGAATCGGCCTTCGTAAAATCCGTTATGAAACCCGGAAGTCTTATCGTGAGTCAGGATTTGAATTTGCAGATGCGGATTATAATCCAATTAATAATTTCACACTTGAAGAAAGTCTGACCATTGATGGTGACGGAAGTAATTTTCAGCTTGGATTTATTGCCCGGCCTGTAGCCGGAATGCAGGTAGGATTCAGCTGGGAATCACCAACATTCTACGAAGTTTCTGATGTCTACAACGCCTCCATGCGTGCAGACTGGAATAATTTTGATTATTACCAGAATAACAGTTTGAGACTGAATGATGTGACTGCTAATCTTAATGAAAGTCTTGTTACCGAATATGATCTGAGAACACCGGGCAGGGTAACAACAGGTTTCAGTTATATATTCGGAAAGAAAGGTTTTATTACGGCTGAATTAGAGTCAATAAATTTCAACAAGGCGAAATACACTTCCCTCCTTCAGGGGGTATCCTTTGACAGTGATAATGCGGGGATCAAAACATTGTACAGGCCTGCTTTCAACTACAGGGCGGGCGGTGAATTAAGAATTGACCGCATCAGGCTTCGGGCCGGTGGGTTTTACCAGGAAGACCCATTTAAAACTGTTCAGAATAATTCACCCCGAAGTATTACCGGATTCACAGGCGGCTTCGGTTACCGTGAAAAGAAATATTATGTCGATGTATCTGTTATGTATTCTACGGGGAATCAATCATATCGCCCTTACCGGGTCCCTACCGATGAAAGTCCTGTTGTAAGCACTTCCCTGAACAGGTTTATTGTACAGGCAACTGTTGGTCTGACGATGGTTAATCCTGAAAATTATTAGGTAACAACTGAATAATTCTGTCGGTCACATTTGTGTTATCTGAGATCCTGAGTTTTGCCTGTTCATAAAAAGACATTCTTTTATTCAGAAGCTCTTCAAGTCTGTTCAGAAGAGGAATATCAGATTCTATATTTATTAAGGGGCGCGTTCGGTTTTCCGATAATCTTCTTTCAATCAAATCAAGAGGAGGGTCCAGAAAAATAGTGAATCCCCTTAGAAGCATCAGGTCCATATTCCTGTAAAAGCAAGGTGTTCCACCACCTGTTGCCATTACAAATGACTCAGCTGAGTTACTGATGTTATTAAGTACGCGTGACTCAATTTCTCTGAAATATGTTTCGCCGGATTGGGAAAAAATCTCTGATACTGATTTCCCTTCCTCTTTTTCAATTTCTTTATCAAGATCAAAAAATGAAAACTTTTTGCGCAGCGCTATTTCTCTGCCAATCGTGGACTTACCGGCACCAGGCATTCCGATCAGGTAAATCTTCATGGAGTTACCGGTTTAGCCGGGTATTTTTGCCAGAAGCGCGGCAATATCTGCCGGGTCCGGTGTATTGTTATGATGCCAGTTGCCTAAAACAACTCCATCCTTCCATAAAGTAATTCCGGGATTAGAGCGGATGATTGTTTTAAGTACTGTTGCATCAGCAAACGCAAAGGGTATCGCCAGCTGATAGTCATGTCTGAACTTTTCTATCTGTTCCTCGGTGGAAGCAGTAAGTATCAATGTGCGAACATTACCTTCAACTCCCGACATAAGCTTTTTAATGTCATCTACATTTTTTCCGGATGCTTTATCTGTATTATAAATAATCATCATAAGAACCGGACCTTCAAAAGTCTGCTGCGTTATGTCATCACCTGCCGGAGTGTAAACGGCATAGTCGGTAATTTTAGGTTTTGCCGCATCCTCGTTCAGTACACGAGACGAAACATACTTATAACCCTGATCCTCCATCAGAAATTTTTCTGATGTCACTTCTTCACCTTCCTTCAGAAATGTATATTCAATTCTTGGAGCTTCAGCGGCAATCATCTGATCAGGAATTCTGTTGCCTACCTTGTAAGCGCGGAAGTCAATAAAAGGAAGATTTTGAATTGCATAAATTCCGAGGTAAAGAGAGAGCCCTGCAGTTGCCGTTACCCACACAATTCCCGGGCGTGTACGGACTGCAGAATCATAACCCTTTCGATACCAGAAAAGGTGAAGCGTGAATACCATCAGTATGACATCTTTGGTAAATGATTCCCAAGGAGTAAGCTTGATGGCATCTCCAAAGCAACCGCAGTCGGTAACCTTATTAAAGAAGGCAGAATAAAAAGTCAGGAAAGTGAAGAAGGTAAGCAGTGCCAGCAGAACCTTGGTGGTCAGGTCCATCCGGAAAAAAAGTAAGACAGCCACACCAATCATCAGTTCAAGGATGATCATTGCCAGGCCTATTTCTAACGACCAGGGAATAAACAGGTTGAAAAAGGACCCAAAATCCGAAGCAAAAACCTCGAAATACTCGTGCATTTTGATCTCTGTGCCGACCGGATCATTCAGCTTGATAAGCCCTGAGAAAATGAATAATCCGCCAACAAAAACTCTTGAAAACTGGTCAACGATTTTTTTAAACATGATCAAAAATTTGAATTCAACTCCGGTTTGTAACTTGTGCGCTTTCAGGCTCAAATTATTTCTGTGCAAAATAAGTCAAAATCAAACAACCTGACCTTTGCTGCCGGAACCGGATTAATGGATTTCAGCAGACCAAAGGTTATGGGTATCATCAATACCACTCCTGACAGCTTTTACAGGGGATCAAGACAACGGGGTACCGATGAAGCGCTGAGAACCGCTGAAAAAATGATTGGGGAAGGAGCAGATATCCTGGATATCGGGGGTTATTCATCAAGACCCGGCGCCGGGGAAGTCTCTGAGGAGGAAGAACTTCTCAGGGTTCTTTCGGTTACGGAGGCCGTTCACAAAAATTTTCCGGGAACTCCCATTTCTGTTGATACTTTTCGAAGCACTGTTGCAAAAGCATGTCTGGAGGTAGGTGCCGCTATCGTAAATGATATTTCAGCCGGCACACATTCTGAAGATATGTTTAAAACGGTCGCCTCCTTTAACGCATCCATGGTTCTAATGCACATGAGAGGGACACCGGCCACCATGGGAAAGCTGACCGAATATGCCGACCTGGTTACTGAAGTGGCGGTTTATTTAAAAGGACGCGTGGATGCCGCTCAACAGGCGGGTATAAATGATTTGATTGTTGATCCGGGTTTTGGATTTGCAAAAACCATTGATCAGAATTTTGAAATGTTAGGACACCTTTATCACTTTCAAATTTGCGGGAGGCCTGTTCTGGCGGGACTTTCAAGGAAATCGATGGTATGGAAAACTCTGGGAACAAATCCTGAGGGGGCGCTCAACGGTACCACAGCATTGAATATGACCGCACTTTTGAAGGGTGCTTCCATTCTGAGAGTCCATGATGTAAAACCGGCAGCTGAATGTGTGAATCTTTTTGTCAGAATGGAAAACAGTTCTCAGGTCTGATTTATTATTTTCGTGCGCTATGAGATCAGGTTTAATTGTTACAAGTTTTTTGATTTTGATTGCAGAAGTTTATGTTCAGGCACAGAGACCTCTACGACCTGCCGACTTTTTCAGAGTTAAAACCATCAGTGAACCGGTACTTTCACCCGAAGGGAAGTGGGTCGCTTATACACTTACAACCGTAGATTCAGTCAAGGACAAACGAAGATCCGATATCTGGATGACCGGTTGGGATGGCAAAGAGCATATTCAACTCACACATACAGATGAAGCTGAAGGAACACCTCAATTTTCACCAGACGGAAAATATCTTTCATTTCTTTCAGACCGTAATAATCTGAACAGGGACCAGATTTGGATAATGGATCGTCGCGGTGGCGAAGCCAGAAAACTTACGGATGTAAAAGGTGAAATTATTACCTACCACTGGTCGCCTGACGGAAAAAATATTCTGATGGTGATTAAGGAGCCGGAAAGGGCTGATTCACTTAAAGAAAAATCAAAAGATCCAATTGTTATTAACAGAGTTCATTTTAAGCAGGACAAGGAAGGATACCGCTTGCCACTTTACAGGCATTTATACCTGTATTCTGTTGAGTCAGGAAAACTTGACACATTGACACGCGGAAAATTCAACAATCATTCTCCTGAATGGAGTCCTGACGGAACTCAAATTGTTTTTATCAGCAACCGCACTTCAGATCCGGACAGAAACGAAAATGAGGATCTATGGATTATGGAGGCGAAAAAAGTGAGCAATGTCCGGCAACTCACTTTCTGGCCAGGATACGATCATCGGGCAGTCTGGAGTCCTGACGGAAAGAAGATAGCGTTTCAGCGCTCATCGGGAACAGGCAATTTTCAGATGTATGAAATGTCTGTATTATGCACCATCAATCCTGATGGCAGTAATCTGCAAATTATCACAGAAAGTCTTGGCAGGGATGCGCATCAGCAGGCCTGGAGTTCTGACGGAAAGGCCCTCAGATTTATAGTGTCCGATGACCGGAGGGAATATCTGGCAGAGGTTAATCTGTCAACCGGCAAAATCACCACCCTTAAGGACGGAGAGCTGGAATTTTCCTTTTTAAAGCAGCATAACAACGGAGGTAATCTTGCAATGGTCAGCTTTCCTGAACTTCCGGATGAGTTATACGCATTTGAAGCCGGGGAACTCCGAAGATTGACCCAACATCAGGATTCATTCGTTAAAGGAATTGTTTTTTCAAAACCCAGAGGATTTACTTCCAAAAGTAAGGATGGCACTCTTGTTTCAAATCTATTATTTCTGCCCCCCGGCATATCCGAGGCAAAAAAACTTCCTGCTATATTTTTTATCCATGGCGGACCTGTCGCACAGGATACTTATGGGTTTGACCTGAGTCGTCAGATGCTTGCTGCCCAGGGTTATGCTGTGGTAGCTGTAAACTATCGTGGCAGCAATGGCAGAGGTGATGCCTACACTAAGGCAATATGGTCTGATTGGGGAAATAAGGAAGTGATGGATATTTTCGGTGCAGTTGATCAGGTTGTTAAAGATGGCATTGCAGATCCAAACCGACTTGGCATCGGAGGGTGGAGTTACGGAGGTATCCTGACCAATTATTGTATTGCAACGGATCCGCAGCGTTTCAAGGCTGCGGCAAGTGGTGCGGGAAGTGCGATGCAGCTTTCATTGTTCGGTGTTGACCAGTATATCACTCAGTTTGAAAATGAAATAGGATTACCCTGGAAGTCCCTTGATAAATACCTGAAGCTTTCTTACCCTTTCCTGAAGGCCGATAAAATCAAAACTCCTACCCTGTTCATGACAGGCGAAAAAGATTTTAATGTTCCTGCTATCGGAAGTGAGCAAATGTATCAGGCACTAAGGATTCAGAATATACCAACGGAGCTGGTTGTATATCCCAATCAGTATCATAGTATATCACTGCCCAGCTATCAGGTTGACCGGTTTAGCAGATATAGTGAATGGTTTGGCAAATATCTTGATCGTCCCGGCGCCTCAAGTGTAAAGACAACGAGATAAGAAACGCACTCCTTCAGCCTTAAAAAATCTGACATCAATCCGGGCCATTTTCCGGATTGATGTGACTTATTTGATTACACCCAGTTCCTTTCCTGTTTCAGTAAAGGCCTTAATGGCACTGTCGAGGTGATGTTTTTCGTGGGCAGCACTGATTTGTACTCTGATGCGTGCTTTTCCTTTAGGGACAACCGGGTAAAAGAATCCAATTACATAGATACCTTTTTCAAGGAGTTTATCGGCAAATTGTTTTGCAAGGGTAGCCTCGTATAACATAATAGGTACGATGGCATGTTCACCCGGCTTAATGTCAAAACCGGCCTTTGTCATCTCGCTTCTGAAGTATGTGGTGTTTTGCTCAAGTTTATCGCGCAGACTGGTTGTCTGTGAAAGCATACGGAATACCTGAATACTAGCACCTACGATTGCCGGTGCCAGCGTATTTGAAAACAGATACGGTCTGGACCGTTGACGGAGTAATTCTATGATTTCCTTTCTTCCGGAGGTAAAACCTCCAAGTGCACCGCCCAGAGCTTTACCAAGGGTACCAGTTATAATATCTACTCTGCCCTGGACGCCGCAATATTCAGGGATCCCTCTTCCGGTCTTACCCATAAATCCCATAGAGTGACATTCATCTGTCATCACAAGGGCTCCAAACGCATCCGCCAGATCGCAGATTTTATCAAGTTGTGCGATGGTTCCATCCATTGAAAACACCCCATCGGTAACAATGATCAGCTGCCTTGCTCCTGCTGCTTTTGCCGCTTCAAGCTGGATACGTAAATCATCCATATCATTATGCTTGTAGCGGTATCTCATTGCCTTACACAGCCTGATTCCGTCTATGATGGATGCATGATTCAGCTCATCCGAGATGATGGCATCCTCGGCCGAGAAGAGCGGCTCGAACACACCACCATTCGCATCAAAGGCAGCAGCATAAAGTATGGTATCGTCGGTTCCGAGAAATTCAGAAATTGTTTTTTCAAGATCTTTATGAATATCCTGCGTGCCGCAGATAAACCGGACGGAAGACAATCCGTAACCATGCGTATCGATGGCATGCTTAGCAGATTCAAGGACATCCGGATGCGCACTCAGTCCAAGGTAATTGTTTGCGCAAAAGTTTATGACCTCTTTACCTTCTGTGGTCTTTATATCCGCACCCTGCGGGCTGGTTATAATTCTTTCGTTTTTATAAAGTCCGGCTTCACGGATAGCATTCAGTTCTGCGGTGAGAATTGACTTACTTTTTTCGTACATAGTTTATGAAATTTTAGGTCTGATAACCTGTTTGGGTTTTACGGCTGCCGGAGTCATGGTTGTGGTTTCAACCTGAAGCATATACTTTCTCCGTATACCGTTTATTTTGAATAAAAATCTGGAGGTGAAGCTTGCAGGATGCATTTGCTCAAAAAGAGCTTTCCAGTTGCTGAAAGTCTCAGGCTCATTTTTCTGAAAGGCTTCCGAATCAATCTTTTTGGATTTGAGGTACTCATCAAACATCATTGTACAAAACTATACAAAAGGATCCATCAGCAAACCGCAAAAGCGGGTACTATAACCGGCTGCGATTCAGGACCTATAAAAGCGAATACCGTTATGGTAAATTCTGTTTACTTTAGTTCCGTTTTATCATGAAGAAAACAAGGATTTTACTTATCGGGGCTGGCGGTCAGCTTGGCTCTGAGCTTGCACAAAGTTTGTGGAAAATTTACGGGATTGAAAATGTCATTGCATCGGACATCAGGGAGCCTCATGGTATACTTAAGGAAGGTCCTTTTGAGAAATTTGATGTAATGCAACGGGACAGACTTACTGAAATCCTCCAAATACACAAAATCACGCAGATATATCATCTGGCAGCTGTACTTTCAGCAACCGGTGAGAAGGACCCTCAGTGGGCCTGGAAACTCAACATGGAAAGTCTGCTGTTTGTTCTGGAGGCCGCACAGGAGCTAAAGCTTGATAAGGTTTACTGGCCAAGTTCTATCGCTGCTTTTGGACCGGACACTCCAAGGGTTGACACCCCGCAGCAGACCATTATGAATCCATCGACCGTATACGGCATTACCAAGCTGTCAGGAGAACTTTGGTGCGCTTATTATTTCCGCAGATATGGTGTGGATGTCCGTAGTCTGCGGTACCCCGGGTTAATTGGATGGAAGACACCGCCAGGTGGTGGAACCACGGACTATGCAGTAGACATTTTTTTCAAGGCTGTCGCGGAAAAAAAATACAACTGCTTCCTCTCAGCAGAAACCTACCTGCCCATGATGTATATGGATGATGCCGTTAAGGCGACCATAGATTTAATGGAGGCCCCCGCAGAAAAAGTCAGGGCAAGAACAAGCTATAATATTTCAGCAATGAGTTTCTGCCCCGCCCAGCTGGCGGAAGCGATTAAAGTGCATATTCCTGAATTTACCATTCAGTATCAGCCGGACTTCCGGCAGAGCATCGCTGACTCATGGCCGAAATCCATAGATGACAGCGCTGCCAGGAAAGACTGGGGGTGGCAACATAATTTTGGACTTGAGGAGATGACTGCGGATATCCTAAAAAATCTTAAGGCTTAATAAACATGCAGAGAAGTGAGTAATAACCCGGGCATATTCAGGAAATTATTTACTGACACTGCTGTTTATGGGCTGGGCAGTATTGTTCCCCGCATCTTCAATTTTTTTCTTGTTCCGCTCCATACCAGGGTATTTGGTCCTGAGGCTTATGGTCGGATTACGGATGCATATGGATGGATTGCGATTCTGAATGTGGTTTTATTATTTGGCATGGAGACTGCCTATCTGCGCTTTTCAACCCGGTCAGGAGGTGATGAAGAAAAATCTTTTCAGACTGCTCAAACAGTTGTTACGCTTGTAAGCCTGTTCATGCTGGTGTTATTGTATTCCTTTTTCTTTTCAGATTTTATCAGTTTCAGAAAAGAGGAGCAAAATTTATTCCTTTATGCATCTGTAACGCTGCTGACAGATGCACTATGTGCGATTCCATTTGTGCGACTTCGCTTAAAAAATAAAAGCAGCATTTTCGCCGCACTTAAAATTGCAAACATAGCATTGTTGGTGATCCTTAATCTTTGGTTTCTGAGCGGCGCCAATGCAACTCCGGAAATGGTTTTTGAGGCCAACATGCTTGCTAATTTTTTATTTCTGATTTATTTCCTGCCTGTGCTGATTCGCTGGCGACCCCGACTAGATCGGTCACAGGCTGAACCTATGCTACGATATTCTTTTCCTGTGATGCTGACCGGTCTGGCCGGAATGACCAATGAAATGTTTTCCAGAATTAGTATCGATAACTGGCTTCCTGCTGATTTTTATCCGGGACAGAGTCCAGCTTATGTTCAGGGAATTTTCGGAGCCTGTTATAAATTCGCCATCTTCATGAGTCTGATTGTTCAGGCTTTCAGGATGGCTGCAGAGCCATTCTTTTTTTCCAAGGCAGAGGATAAAAACTCACCGAAACTTTTTGCAACTGTAAACCATTACTTCACCGTTGTGGCTACTTTTTTTATGATGGCAATCTGTTTCAACCTGAACTGGTTGAAATACCTGACAGATGAAAAATACTGGGGAGGTCTTGGCATAGTGCCCTGGTTATTACTGGGATATCTTTGGCTTGGTATTTATTACAACCTTACTGTCTGGTTTAAAATAACCGACAAGACCTACTTTGGCACATTAATCACGATTGTCGGTGCTTTGCTCACTATATTTTTAAATTTTGTACTCATACCCGTTTTCGGAATCATGGGCAGTGCCACGGTTACATTTATCTCCTATTTTTTAATGGCGGTCATGTGTTATTTGTTAGGTAGGAATTACTTTCCGGTACCCTATCGGGTATTTCGCGGGCTTCTCATTGTTTTTACCGGATTTGGAACAGTATTTTTATTCAACCATTTTCAAACAGGATCAGTGCCTGCCGATTTTTTACGGGGTCTTGGAGCAACATTCCTCACGGGGGTGATTTTATGGCTGATTGAAAAAGATTCTTTCAGGTCCGGATTTTCAGCCTGACAGAATTACCTTTGGCATATCTGAAAACTCATTTATGAATATCATTATACCTATGGCCGGACTTGGGAAAAGGATGCGGCCGCATACACTCACAACTGCAAAGCCATTGTTGCCGGTAGCCGGAAAGCCAATGGTATACAGACTTGTGGAAGATATCGCCAGGCTTGCACCTGAGAAAATAGAAAACATAGGTTTTATCATTCATCCGTCTTTTGGCAAGCAGGTTGAAGAAGATCTTAAACAGGTTGCCGCAGAAGCCGGCGCCACAGGAAAAATTTACTACCAGCATGAGGCGAAAGGTATTTCTCATGCATTGTTATTTGCAGGGGAATTATTTACCGGCAAAGTCATTGTGGCTTTTGCAGATACTTTGTTTAAGGCAAACTTCAAACTAGACACCTCCAGAGACGGCATCATCTGGGTCCAGAAGGTGGCTGACCCCTCACAGTTTGGAGTTGTAAGACTTGATGAATCAGGTATCATCTCGGGACTGGTTGAAAAACCTTCCACCTTTGTTTCTGACCTGGCGATTATAGGTATCTATTATTTCAGGGAAGGAGAAGTGCTTAGAAAAGAAATGCAGCTGCTCATTGATCAGGATATCAAAGAAAAGGGTGAATATCAGTTTACCTCTGCCCTAGAAGGTATGCGCAAAAACGGAGCGCGATTCATCACCGGAGAAGTGGAGGAGTGGCTTGACTGCGGGAATAAAAATGCAACCGTTCAGACCAATGCACGTTATCTTGAATTCATCAGAAATACAGATCTCATTTCTCCTGATGTAAAATTTCTGAACGCACAGATTATTCAACCCTGTTTTATCGGAGCAGGAGTTACCATTGAAAATTCGGTGATAGGCCCACATGTATCTGTAGGAGAAGGCACAACAATCATCAATAGCCGGATCTCGAATTCTATCATTCAAAAAAATTGCCGGCTTGAAAACCTGATCGCCGGTAACTCAATGGTTGGAAATTCAGTTCATTATTCAGGTCATGTACAGGATCTGAGTCTCGGAGACTTTAGCACCGGCAATTGAAAATGTCCGGAAAAAAATATGCTCTAATAACGGTTATTAATCTGATAACCATGTTCATCTGTTTTGGTCAGGGGGAAGATAAGCAGGTTTTAACACCTGAATCTCTGGTATTGAAGGCAGAATCTCTGTTTGCTGAGGGTGAAAAGTTTTTTATTCTGGAAGATTATGGAAAGGCTGTTGATTTTTTCCGGCGGGCAGGTGCGGTTAAGCCCTCTGCGGCAATACACTATAAAATTGCTGAATCACTTTCCAAAAGTGAAAATCAGGAGGACCTCCTGAAAGCAGAATCAGAAATTGAAAAAGCTTTAAAGCTTGATGGTGCCAATAAGTTCTATTTTGAGCTTGCTTCCCGAATTTATGGTGCAACAGGAAAATTTGACCGGGCTTCAGAAGCACTGGAAAATCTGATTAAAAAATTTCCCGGCAACGAAGATCAATTGTTTGAGATTGCAACTTTATACCAATTTCAGAATAAACAGACGGAAGCACTTGAAGTCCTTAGCCGGGCAGAAAAATATTTTGGGGTAAATGAAACGGGTTCTATCCGAAAGATTGAAATTCTCAGCACGGCCGGAAAATTCAAACAGGCCGAAGAGGAGGCCAGAAAACTGATCAGATTTTTTCCTGATGAACCCCAGTACTTTTCTGCCCTTGCTACTTTGATGGTTCAGCAAGGAAAAGAACAAGAGGCTAAAGCACTTCTTGAAAAAGTCCAGCCCGCAGATGATACGGGTGGCTATGCACGCCTGCTGCTTGCTGAGTTATACCTACGGTCAGGAGAAATGTCAAAATGTTTTAAAACAGGAGTTTCACTGATGCGGGATCCTGATACCGAGCTTAATACTAAGATTGTACTGATCAAAACCATACAGGCTGGAGTCAATATAAGTGATCCGCTTATTACAGAACAATTATTGAAGCTTACAGAAGTATTAAAGGAAGCTGAGCCTAAATCGTCTGAAGTCTGGCTTACTGCGGCAGATCTGTACACTGCAACAGGTAATCAAAAAATGGCAGCAATTGATTATCTGACTGCCATCCGGATGGGTTCAACCGCATTTCAGGCATGGAACAATCTGCTGATCCTGGAGTCTCAGCAAAATTTGACGGATAGTCTTATCCAACATAGTGAAGAAGCCATGGAGTTATTTCCCAATCAGCCGGAGCTATGGTATTTCAATGGTTACGGTCATTTCAAAAAGAAAAATTATAAGACGGCATGTGCAAGCTTTGAGCAATCCCGCCTGCTGTCAGATGATCCAAAATTTAAGAAGGACATTTTGCTACTACTCGGCGATGCTTACCATGCCTCCGGCGCCCATGCAAAATCGGATGAGGCATTTGAAGAGGTCCTCAAAGGAGACCCTGATCATGACGTTGCCATGAACAACTACAGTTATTATCTGGCGCTTCGAAAGGAAAAACTGGGCAGGGCAGAGGAGCTTTCATCCAGGCTGTTCAAAAAGTTTCCGGATAATGCCACCTATGCCGATACCTATGCCTGGGTACTCTTTGCAATGGGGAAATTCAAGGAGGCCGGAAAGATTATGGAGCCGATTATTCTTTCAGGTGGTGCCAGTGCCACCCACCTGGAACATTACGGGGACATATTATTCAGACTTGGTGAACCCGTTAAGGCTGTAAAACAATGGGAGCTTGCGCTTTCACTGAACAGCCGTAATGAAGCCTTGAGGAAAAAAATCCTGAATCGGAAGCTTAATTAGTTAATTTTGCGGGAATATTCTGTCCGCATGTTCTTAAGATTTTTTCAGATTATACTATTTATTACTGCCGCAGGCTCCATGTCCTGTTCCAGGAAGGCGATTCCGCTTACAACCCCAACCCGCGATGTGGAAATTGAGCAGATAGATTTTGAGTATCTCCATGGCCGCGCGAGAATGACTTTAAAGGATCAGAATAAGGAGCAGGAGGTCAAAGCAAACATCCGGATCCGTAAAGACAGTGTAATCTGGATGAATTTCAGTGTGATGGGGGTTCAAGGAGGGAAAGCGCTTATCAACGAAGATTCCATTACAATCGTAAGTACAATCAATAAGGAATACTTTGTTTTTGAATTCCGTGAGTTGTCAAAACGTCTTCATTTTGAGGTGAATTATCCGATTATCCAGGCAGCGTTGCTTGGAAATCTGATAACAGTAAAAAGTCCTGCGGATCGTATTTCAGAAAACGAATCCTATGATATTCTTGAGCAAACCAAGGACTCAATAACCATCCTTAATAAAATCAATAAACAGACCCGCAAGCTGGAATTTGTGGAGATCACTGAACCCGGTACAGGTAATAAGTTGAATTTCCAGTACAGCAATTTTCAGCCGCTCGGAAGTAAGCAGTTTCCATACAATGGAATCATAGAACTGGTTTACCGTAATTCAGCCGGTATACTCAACAATACAACCATTTCATTTGAATATCAGAGAGCTGAAATCGGAGATCGTGAATTGAAATTCCCTTTTAATATTCCCAGGAAATATGACCGGCGTTAAACGTTGTCTCATATTATTTCTTTTATTGTCCCTCAACCTGAGCTATGGTCAGGCTAAGAGAAGCAAGGCTCAGCTTCAGAAAGACAAGCAGAAAAGTCTGACCCGCATTAAAGAGACGGAAAAAATTCTCAATCAAACTTCCAGAAAGAAAAAGAATACCCTTGGAGAACTCACGGCACTGAGTGCCAGAATCCGTGAACAGGAAAATCTTGTAGGCTCCATAAAGTCGGAAGTAAACATGATGGATCAGGATCTGCAGGAAAACTATGGTATCCTGAATTCCCTTTCTGAAGATCTTGACAGGCTGCGTTCAGAATATGCCAAAATGATGTTTGCCACACAGCGGGCAACAGGCGGAGTCAATAAGCTGACTTTTTTGTTTTCCTCCGCCTCTTTTGATCAGCTGATGATGCGGCTAAAGTACATGGAGCAATATGGTAAAGCCCGGCAGGAACAGGCAAGAGCCATCAGGCAGGTGCAGGAACAACTTACCGGACAAGTCCGGCAGATTGATTCACTACGCGCACAAAAAAGTTCGCTTTTAAAAGAGGAACTTCGGGAGAATGACCAGCTTAAGTCACTTAAGGACAAGCAGAAAAACATCGTAAAATCACTTGAAAAAGAGGAGAAGAAATTACGCAGGGATCTTGAAGAAACTAAAAAAGCGGTAGCACGGCTTGATAAACTCATCGCCGACCTTGTCAGAGAAGAAACAGCAAAAGCAGCAAGGGAATCGAAGGCAAAGAGTACCGTTTCATCAGCTGCAACAGCACTGACCAGTGCTTCGTTTGAGGGTAACCGGAAAAAATTTGCATGGCCTGCGAATGGACTTATATCACAACGTTTCGGTAAACAAAAGCACCCTGTACTGCCACGGGTTGAAACATGGAATGATGGCATCAATATTCAAACCCGGGAGGACGAGCTTGTTAAATCCATATTCAAAGGGGAAATAAGACGTGTAGCGTTTATTCCGGGAATAGGTCCTTGTGTCATCATAAACCACGGGGAATACTTTTCAGTTTATGCCGGTCTGAAAGATGTCGCCATTAAAATTGGAGACAAAGTTGAAACCAACCAGGTGATTGGGAAAGTCCTGATGAATGCGGAAGGAAAATCGGAATTACGTTTTCAGATCAGAAAAAACACTGTCGCACTCAATCCTGAAGAGTGGCTGCAAAACTGATTAACATGAGACTTAAACATTTCAACCTTGATGTCGGGGCCCAGATTTATCTGGCGTGCTCCGATCGTTCCAGATTAAGGGTCTTAAATCTAATTATGAGCAATGGGGAGATGTGCATCACTGATCTTGAACGCATTCTCGAATTCACACAAAGTAAAACATCGAGACATCTCTTATATCTCAAAAACTCGGGCATTCTGAGTATGCGTAAAATCAATCAGTGGTCATTCTATCAGATAAAGGATGAAGTGACTGATTTGATCCGGATTATTCTTCAATTTGTTGCGCGTGATCCTGTTCTGTTAAATGACCAGGAGGTTTACCGCACGATGGAGTCAAACCGTGAGTTGAGTGGCCCCGGATTGAAAACACTTAGAAAATGAAAGGATACACTGCCATACTTTTTGACCTTGATCACACGCTCTGGGATTATGAAAAAAATTCCCGTGAAACGATCGGTGAGATTTTTTCTCAGTTCAGGCTTGACGACCGGCTGGGCGCATCCTTCGATGATTTCCACGATACATTTCAGGAGATCAACATGGATCTGTGGTCGCGTTATGACAAGGGGCTGATTCCCAGGGAGGTGATCAGAAAAGACCGCTTTGCAACAATCCTTTCAAGATTCGGAAAAGAAAGTAAAGCTCTTTCTGAAGAGTTATCGGATGCCTATGTGGAACAATCGCCAAAAAAAGGAAACCTGATTAAAGATGCACTGGTGATACTGGATTATTTACATCCGAAGTACCCGCTGTTTGTTGTGACCAACGGATTTGAAGAAGTTCAGTTCACGAAAGTAAAAAGTGCAGGTATTGAACATTACTTCAAAGAGATTGTTATTTCCGACCGTGTAGGTCATAAAAAACCGTCCCGCGAAATCTTTGATTATGTATCGGTGCAGCATAACATCCCGCATCAATCCATGTTAATGATAGGTGACAACCTGCTTACAGATATTGCAGGTGCAAAAAATGCAGGAATTGATGCCGTTTTTTTTAATCCTTACGGCAATCCGCACAGAGAGAAGATCTCTTATGAAATCAAGGCGCTTCAGGAGTTGAAGGGAATTATTTAGATCCTTAAACCGGGATATTTTGGATAAATTTGCACCCTGAAAAGGCTAAATCACTCATTAAAATTATACGATATGTCAACCGGTTTTTTTTCAGTCCCATCTCCAAAAAATGAGCCTGTACTCTCCTATGCACCCGGAAGTCCGGAGCGTAAAAAACTTGAAGAGGCATTGGTTGCAGGCAGGAGCAAAGAAGCTGATATTCCGATGTACATTGGTTCAGAAGAAGTAAGGACCGGAGAAAGAAAAAAGATTTCGCCGCCTCATGATCATGGCCATGTTCTCGGCTACTTTCACCGTGGAGACAAATCGCATGTTTCACAGGCTATTAATGCTGCGCTTGCAGCCAAGCCACTTTGGGAAAATCTTTCATGGGAAAACCGGGCAAGCATATTTCTGAAAGCCGCCGACCTGCTGGCAGGACCCTACCGTTATGAAATGTGTGCTGCCACCATGCTCGGACAATCCAAGAACGCATTTCAGGCTGAAATTGACTCAACCTGCGAGCTGATTGACTTTTTACGTTTTAATGTATTTTATATGACTCAGCTGTATGCTGAGCAGCCGGACAGCCAGCCGGGCATGTGGAACAGACTTGAATACCGTCCGCTTGAAGGGTTCACTTTTGCTTTGACTCCATTCAACTTTACCGCCATTGGCGGAAACCTCCCTACCAGTATGGCGCTGATGGGAAATACAGTTGTATGGAAACCGGCGGATACCCAGATTTATTCAGCATCCGTTTTTATGCGGATTCTGAAAGAGGCAGGATTGCCGGATGGCGTTATCAATCTTGTTTATGTGAGCGGACCTGATGCAGGCGAGGTTATTTTTTCTCACCGTGATTTTGCAGGAATTCATTTCACCGGAAGCACCGGCGTGTTTCAGCATATTTGGAAAACAATCGGACAAAATATTTCGAATTACCGCTCTTATCCGAGAATTGTCGGCGAGACCGGTGGCAAGGACTTCATCATCGCACATAAAAGTGCAGATGCAAAAGCCTTAGCGACTGCAATCACGCGTGGTGCCTTCGAATATCAGGGACAAAAGTGTTCGGCAGCTTC
>JBMTCO010000008.1:0-44591 GCA_049430945.1 Cyclobacteriaceae bacterium | reverse complement strand
TAAGTAAATGAACGGTAGGCAGTACCCATATTCTGGATAAGACCACCCTGCAGATTTCCGGGCTTACCGGTTCTGCGATAAGTATTAAAGGCATCAATTCCGTTACCAAATAATGATAACCAATACTCCTTAACTATAACCTCCAGACGCTCATCATCGGACGCTGCAGCATCATATAAGCCTCCAACATAGTTTTTGTAGTTATTGATTTGGCTTTCCTTAGGAATCAGAAAATCAGGCACCTCAGAGGTTTTAAATAATATAGCCTTCTCAACAGATCTCTGAATTCCATCAAGCATACTGGTTTTTACAGATCCCACATTTGCGCCAAGGGTTAATGCCGCTTCTGCAAGCATGAAGGCGGTATTAGCCGAGTTATAGATCGGTAAAATACCTGCTCCCTGAAGACCCATAGACGGGTCAACACCTTTGTAGAAGTTACCATCAAAGCGACCACCTGCAGGATAAATACCAAATGCAGTGCGGTCAAATGTATCAGGCGGAGTTCCGGAGAAATCACCGAAATCACGACCCCAGTAACCATCACCTACTGCGCAGAAAGGCCACTCTGGAACATAATGTGCAGGAGGATCAACAGTAATACAATTCAGCTTGTTAACGTCGGTAGTGGTTGAACTTACCTGGCGGTAGAAATAGTATCTGATCCGCGGATCCACGATCGGCTTGCCCAAGTACATTTCATTCATCAGGTAGTTGGACTTGTAGTACCCTGCACCCTGGAGATAATCACCAATAAAATAAGGGTGACGTGAGTCAGGATTTGCGATAACAGTAGAATACTTGAAGTTGAAATCTTCTGTTTCTTCGTCAATCAGATCGCCTTCAGTAAAAAGTGCCTCAATACCAGCCTTTGCACTTGTATTAACGAGTCTTGTTTGCAAAAGTGCACGCAGCTTCAACGTCTTTGCAAGTGTAATCCAACGGGCCTTATCACCGGCGTAATAGAGGTCATTCTTAGGATTTGAAAGAGAGGTTTTAGCGAAGTTTGCCAATGCAAGGTCGAGCTTTTCAATCGCAGCAGCATATACATCAGCACCGTCATCAGCAACAGGATTAAAGTTGTTTGCATCAAGAGCTTCAGTATAGGGTACGTCACCAAAATAATCGACCAGAGACATGAGGGTGTATGCCTCAAGTACCTGTGCGATACCTGCGTGAACGAACTGGCTATTAGCTTCAGCAGTAGGAATCAGGGTCTTTGTGTTGATCAAAACACCTGAGTAGGCTGCAGACCAGAAGCCATCAAAGCTCTGCGCATTGAAACCTGCCTCATAGGTAGGTCCGTAAAAATGCTGAAGACGAGTCATCTGCATTCCATAATCGCTCATTCCAAAGAAGAGGCCAGCAAATCTCAGCTGAACTTGGTTTAGCACAAAGTCCACATCAGAATTGGCCGGGGATACCGCATTGGGGTTATCCAGTTTATCCAGATCGCAGGCCATGACCGCCCACATCATCGTAAAGGCCAGAAGTATTTTCTTAAACTTATTCATAGATATCAAATTTATCAGGTTAGAAAGTAGCCGATAAGGTGAATCCATACTTGCGTGCGGAAGGGCCGGTGAGGAACTCAAGTCCAAAACCATTACCAACACCAGTACCAACTACATCTGTATCAAAGTTTACGTACTCAGGGAAGTTAACAGCTCTGAACCAGAGGTTCTGACCCTGTGCACGAACAGTCACCTGTTTGAAAGGTGTCTTGGAAATCAATGCCTTTGGCAGCGTATATCCCAGTGAAATCTCACGAAGACGGATTGTTGTTCCGTCATAAACAGAAACTTCTGAAGGCCCGAAACCAAAGTTATTGAAGTATGCAGATCCTGCGCCCTGAGCAATATCGTTCGGCGTTCCATCCTGCTTTACGCCGGGGAGAACGATAGCCATATCCCTGTTAACATCAGTATCTTTTGAGATACCACGAGCCAGCAATGAACGTGCAGTTGTGGAGAAAATATCACCACCATCGCGGTAGTCAATTTGCGCAGTAAGTGAAAGACCCTTCCAGGTAATTTCATTAATGAAGTTCATTGTATAATTAGGAATCGGATTACCGATGATTCCAATGTCATCAGCAGGTATCCAGTCACCTGTATCTGAAACGAGCAGATCACCATTTTCATTACGGGCTACCTTGCTACCCTGAATGATGTTAAACGGCTTGCCCTCAATTGCATAGTTACCGGGGTCACCGAAACCTGCAACGTTGATCTGCTTCAGACTTTCACTAAGCTCTTCAACAACACTGCGGAAGCGGGTGAAAACACCTGTCACATTCCAGGTAAGTGAACCAACCTTCACAGGAGTTGCTGTAATGGTAGCCTCAACACCTTTGTTGTTCAGACGACCAATGTTGATGAGCGTAAAGCCGTAACCTGTAGCATTGTCAAGCGGAGCACCTGTGATCAGGTTGCGGGTGTCACGGGTATAAAGCGTAACATCAAAACCAAGACGACGATTCAGGAACTGAGCTTCAATACCTGCTTCATACTCTTGCTGCAACTCAGGAAGCAGATTGGGGTTACCAAGGAAGCTTGATGTAGCATTGGTAGTCAACACGTTTCCGGAACGGTCAACGAATGCACGAGCATTCTGAGCAAGAACACTTCGGGTGCTGTAAGGGTCAGGGAAACCTGCTGAAGATCCATAAGAAACACGGGTTCTGAGGAAATTCAGGACTTCTGACTTAATGTTAAACGCATCTGTAGGAACGAATGAAACGCTCACAGAAGGATAGAACAAAGAGCGGTTTTCCTTCTCAAGGGTGCTGGACCAGTCATTACGAGCTGCCAGGTTCAGGTAAAGATATCTGTTGTACTCAAGACGGGTCTCGGCATATAATGCCTGCCAGACCTGCTCGGACATGAACTGCAACTGACCACCTGTAAAACCATTGGTTGCTGAGTGGTTAACGAAGTTGGCGTGGTTAATAAAGCCAAACACGAGCTGGTTTGTGCTTTCAATACCATCCTGCTGATATCTGTCCTGACGAATGTTCATACCAACTGAACCTGTCAGAGTCAGCTTGTCGCTAAGGTCCTTATTTACATCAACCAGGAAGTCGTGGTTCCAGATTGTGTTGGTAATAGATAGAGAACGGTAGAGACCATTCTTGAAGTTAGAGTTCTGTACTCCGCCCTTATTCTGCCAGTATTCCTGTGTTTCAGTATAGGTATCAAGTCCAAGACGATACTTAACATCAACTGCCGGTGTTATTTGGTAAGTCAAAGTTGTTTGACCGAACATACGGCGAACATTATCTGTTGACCTTGAATACTTCGCTGTCCAGCGGGGATTCTGGATGTCATTACCTGCTCTGTAGTAAACGCTACGCTTATCGGTAGGAGTTTCAAAAGGCAGATTCAGAAGGTCAATAGAACGGGGCGTATAGAAAATGTCTGAGAAAATAGAGAAACCATTGCCTGAAGGACCAGAGCCACCGCCTGATGAAATCGGAGGTGTTTCCATCTCTGTAATGGCAAAGTTCATGGTAGACTGAATGGAGAAGTTTTTGGAAAGGTTAGAGTTTACACCAATTGAACCATTAAGCTTCTTAAGGAAGTTACCGGGGGTAAATCCATTTTCATTGGTATATCCAAAGCTTGCATTGTAACCTGTTTCCTCCTTGGTACCACGCAGACTGATTGAAGTCTGAGAAGTGTTACCCGTGCGGAAGAATCCAAGCGGGTTGTCATAGGCTTTGTAGGCATACTGTGCGCCAATAAAATCAGGAAAAGAATTTCTCAGACTTGCGTCTGCAAGGTTTCCATAGGGGTGAGGGGCAAGCTCAGGACCATAAAGTCCAGGTCCAGAATTAGGAGTTTTAAAACGAGGACCCCAGTTACTGAAAAACCAACCGAAATTCTGGTCAAAACCATTTCCAAAGTTGTTCTGATAATCAGGGATTGATGCAATTTCTGTATTGAACATACTCTGAGAAATATTAACCTCAAAATCTCTCTTTGAACGGGATGCACTCTTGGTGGTAATGATAATTACGCCTTTTTTACCCTGTTCACCGTAACGTACTGTAGCAGCAAGACCACGAAGGACGTTGATGCTTTCGATGTTATTTGGATCGAGGTCAAGGAAACGGCTTGAGGTTGCAAGTGAACCATCCGCGAAACTTCCCTGCTGGTTGGTGTTGGTGTTGAATGGCACACCATCAATTACAAACAGAGGCTGGTTAGAACCTGAGATGGTAGTATAACCACGGATAATAATGTTTGTACCCGTACCTGAAACACCGCCAGTGTTGGTAATGTTCACACCAGGTATTTTACCCGTAAGAATACGAGCAACATCAGATTCAGGTTTAGATTCCAGAGCAGCACCTGATACGGTTGATACAGCATAACCGACAGCGCGCTTTTCAGTAATCTTACCCTGCGCAGTCACTACAACTTCCTGAAGTTGCGCAACATCTGAAGCAAGCTGCACATTTATAACAGCACGATCGCCGATTGCTTCTTCAAGGGTCTGCATTCCAATGAAGGAAAATTGCAGCGTTCCACCTGAAGCAGGAACAGAAATACGGTAGTTACCGTCTGTATCCGTAACAGCTCCATTGGTTGTGCCTTTGAGCACAACGTTTACACCGGGCATTGAGGAACCGTCTTCAGCGGCGGTTACCTTGCCCGTCACCACACGTTCCTGCGCCATAGCTGCCATGGCTACAAAAACGAGTGAGAAGCACAAGAGTAAAAACTTCTTCATAGAGAAAGGTTTAATGAATATTAGCCCACAAGATAAAAAATATTAGCAATTTTTTTCCATGACAAATGTATAAATGGTGTTAAAACATCGGTAAAAAGGGGAATTGCGCCAAATCATACAAAAAAGAGGCCTGACAATCACTTGTCAGGCCTCAGTTTTTATACTGAAAAAGCTATTACAACTTGGTCAGACGCAGACGAACCCTGCGCGTCCAGGTGCAATACCCATTACGACGGCCATATTCGTCAGCATCGTCATCAAGACCGATGGTGATGATCTGACCTGCCTCTGTTCCCTGCGTGGCAGTGTAAGAACCACGGTTAGAAACGGAAGCCTGAGGTAATCCGGGTGCAAGTGCTGCATTACCTGCAAATGATCCGTTGGTAGGGAAGGTCCAGTAAAGCTGACGCTCAGATGTACAATCAACGCCTGAATTCTGGATGGGAATAAATACCGTTCCGTTCTCAAGGCTGATTAGCAGTTTGCTTGTTTCACCTCGGTAGTTAACTGTGAATTCACGCTGGCTTGAAAGACCGCCGGCAGGAATTGACAATGTAACGGTCTGATCCGGGAAAAGTCTCTCGTTCAGATAAGAAGGGAAAGCCGTAGCATGAAGCGCAGCAGAATGGTTAGGAGACCAGATCTCAGTCTGCGTAAGACTGTGGTTGCCAAGCCATGAACCTGCAAGCACAGAACGAACAATGAGTGAATACACGAAAGTGGAGTTGTAAAACTGACCATTTGTGATGTTACTGTTGGAATTCGTGTTAGTAAACACCTTGCCATTCTTGAGTCTAACAATTCCACGGAAGTTGAAAACATCTCCGGCTATCGGATTTCCAACTAACGGATTTGTTGCTGCACCCTGAAGCGCAGTAATTGCAGTCTGCGCCGGAATACGTATAGACTTGCGCTTGTACTCAGAGTAGGTAGGCTCAGGAACTTCCTGGAATTCAGATCCAGAGACCTTAAGCACTGAAATCTCACTGCTGACAGTGATTCCACGGCGATATGACACAAGGATTTCAAATTCCTCAAGCAATTCACCATATTCTTCATCAACAGCTTCAAAAATTCCGTCAAGAGCGGAATTCGCAAGATCATTGAGATCAATGATGTTTGAATTCAGCGTAACGACGCGCATGTAGGCACCGGTCTCCCTGTCGTTGTACGGCAGCGGATAGGTGCTCTCGTCACGGCAGGACATCACCAGCACGACGAGGGACAAAACAGCGAGAAGCAAATATTTTTTATTCATGACTTCTTCGATTTGTAAGTTAGAAATTAAGGTTTGAGGTATTCTTATCCCAGAAAACCTTTACAGTCAGATCAGCCTTTTGTTCTGCATTGCTGTTCAGCGTCACATAAGTTTGTGGATACCACCAAGAACGCGGAAAGTCTCCGGGATTAGGATCCAGGGCAGGCTGCATGCCGGAAGGCAATCCGGTGCGGCGGTACATATTGTATGCCTCAACGCCATTACCGAAGGATGCAATCCAGTATTCACGTGCAATGAAGTTCATTCTTCCGTCAGCATTTGTCTGAGCCGCAAATGCGTTTGTGGCATCTGTTTTATAAGTAGCAACATTAGCCGTGTAAGTGGCGGAAGGATAAAAGGTATTGATGGTAGAAGCCTCTGTGGGGGCTGCAGAAAGTGAGGTGGATCCTAAGGTTCCATTAACTGCCCATGCACGCACGTCATCAAAGGAATTCTGAATACCATCTGCGTAGTAATCTGCTGCAGTCTTGGTTGTATTGGTAATAGTGAGGTAGTTGGTTGCCTCTGCCAGCATGAAGTTCACAAAAGAGCGCATCATGATGGGATGGAAACCTGCACCTCTCATACCAAGTGTCTGAGAGACCGAACCATTTACGTTTGCATCAAAGCGACCGCCTGAAGGGTAAGGACCCCAGGTAGATCGAAGAAATCCATCCGGAGGAATACCTTGGTTGTCAACGTGGTCACGACCCCAGTAACCAACGCCGCTCGGGTAGCAATAAGTCCTTGACCATGCAACATTGTTAGCATCGGTAGTGATACCGGGAGGGGCTCCGCCAGCGGCATAAATAACCGCACCACCTGCAGCAAACGGATAATGAAGAGGAGTCTGCTCAGTTACACAACGTATTTCGTTAGGGTTGGAAGAATTTGTGCCTGTCTGACGGTAGAAATAGAATCTCATACGGGGATCACCCGGAATTGCATAGGTCTCAGCTCCGTATCCATGCAACATACTCCAAATCAGGTGGTTAGACATGTATGTGCCACCACCCGAAATATAAGAACCGGCATAGTTCGGATGACGGGCTTCAGGGTCGGCCTGGTTAGTACCAAAACGGAATACAAAGCTCTGGTCTGCAGTGGTGATTACACCGTCCGCGCTGCCAAGAACAGCAGAAATTCCGGAAGCAGCAGCACCAGCATCCAGAAGTCTCCAGTTAAGGTACATCTTAAGTTTTATACTGTTAACCAGTTTCTTCCATTTTGAAGCATTACCACCATAATAGTAGTCAGCAAATGGAGGGGAGGCGGGAATCGGAGTAGTTGGAGTGTTGAAATTCACAATTGCTTCATCAAGCAAAGCAAATGCAGCCTCATACACAGCTTGTCCGTCGTCAGCTTTTGGGTTAAAATTAGAAGAACCCTGAAGAGCCTCAGAATAAGGAATATCTCCAAAGAAATCCACCATAGTAACCAAAACATAAGCTGTCATAACGCGGCACATTCCGGCGTGGTAGGTTAATCCTGTTGCATCGGCCTTGTTAGTGAGCTCTACTGCATCAGCAAGAAAGGAGGAGTACGCTGTACCCCAGATACCGCTGAAGCTGTTGGGAGTAAACACATTGTTGTAACGACTTCCGCCTGAGTTCGTCATGCGAACCATTGGAGCCACGATACCACTTGCACCTCCGAAGAAACCTGCGAAGGTAGTCTGAACCGCATTCAAGCTGAGGTTCACATCAATTTGCGAGAGCTGAACGGCGTTCGGGTCTTCCCGAAGGTCGAGGGTACAGGCAGAAGCCATTACCAACGACAAGCCGATTGCTAATGATCTGAATATTTTCATAGTCATTTCAATTTTCAAGGTTAGAAGGTGAGTTTAAGAACAACACCATAACGACGTGAGCTTGGACCTGTAATGTAGTCAAAGCCGATGCTGTTTCCTACACCAAGACTGCTGACCTCAGGGTCAAAGTTGATGCCGGGAAGCGTATTTACTGCATTAAACCAGAGGTTGTTTCCATTAACCTGGATAAAGCCTGATTTGAACGGCGTCTTACTCATGAATGCCTTAGGGAACTGATATCCGAGTGAAACCTCGCGCAGACGGATAACCGTTGCATCAAAGATTGCAGTTTGGGAGTTTCCGAAGAACTGAGTGGTAAAGCCGTAGTCAGATGCAGATATCTGAATGTCGTTAGGGATGTAGATTGGCGTACCGTCACCGTTTGTTCCGTTCTGACGAACTCCGGGAAGGATGAAGGTCAGATCACGGTTAAAGTCGGTGTCAACAGTTACACCACGACCGAGAAGTGCAGATACCGTGTTCGCTGACATCACACCACCATCTCTGTAATCAAACTGGAAGCCAAATGAAAGGCCTTTCCAGGACATAGAGCTGATAAGTGATGTAGTGAAATTAGGGTTCGGGTTTCCAAGTTCCTGAATGTTAGGGTCCAGAACATAGTTTCCATCGGAACCAACGACGCGGTCGCCCTCAGGTGACTTCAGAACATTTGAACCTTTAATGAGGTTATATGGCTTTCCTGGAACTGCAAAGTTACCCAGATTGGTAAATCCTGACAATACAACCTCAGACAATCCAAGTCCAAGCTCTTCAACAAGAGGCTTAACCTGAGTAAAGTTCCAGGTCAGATCCCATACGAAGTCGCCTGCTTTCAGTACCTGTCCTGTAACGCCAATTTCTATACCCTTGTTGGAAATTTTTCCAAGGTTGAGCAGTGTTACGGAGTAGCCTGTTGCACGGTCAATAGGTGCTGCAGTTATCAGGTCACGGGTTGAGCGGTTGAAGGCTGTGAAGTCAATACCTATGCGGTCATTAAAGAGTTTGGTCTCAAAACCAACCTCAAGTTCCTGCTGAAGCTCGGGACGCAGAGTTGCGTTTCCGAGGAGGTCACTGATGGTGTGGGTACCGTATAGGTTACCTGAAACATCAAGGAATCCGCGAAGGTTCTGACCAACAGTACTGCGGGTGCTGTAGAGACTTCCGAAACCTGCAGAGGTACCGTAACCGGCACGGAACTTCAGGTAACGAAGCGTGTTGGATTTCAGACCGGAGAATGCGTCAGTAGGAATGAAGGCTACGCTGGCAGAAGGATAGAACTGAGTATTGTTACCTTTTTCAAGGTTAGAAACCCAGTCATTACGACCGGCCAGGTTAAGGATCAAGAATCCTTTGTAGTCTGTGGAAATATCAGCATAAACACCATAACGCTGCTGTTCAGCTGTTCCGTAAAGGCTGGAGCCGCTGAAGGCAACAGAGCGGGAAGAGGCTGATGAGAAGTTAGAGTGACGCATCAAGCCGTATACAACCTGACCTTCTGAATAAACACCGTCTGACTGAGAGAAGTCATTACGGGCGTTCGCACCGGCACGGGCGAAAATTTTAAATGAGGGAGAGAGTTGTTTGTTGAAGGACAAAATCAAATCATGGTTCCAGATAGACTGGTTGATATTTCTAGTCTGCAGAATACCATTGTTGATGTTGGCCCCAATGTTGGCACCTTTGTTATACTCACGAGTCTGTGTTTCAGAGCTGAAGTCAAAACCAACACGGTACATCAAACTGAGGTCCCCATTAAAGTCGTAGCTTATGTTTGCTGCGTTAAAGAAGCGGTTGGTTAAGCTTGTCTCACGGAAGTTTTTGTACATCCAAATAGGGTTAGGGATGTCATTACCGCCACGGTAGAATATGCTGCGCTTGTCTGTAGGAGTTTCATAAGGCCAGTTCAGTACATCCACACTGCGAGGCGTGTAGAGCAAATTGGCAAACAATGAAGGAATTCCACTGAAAGCGCCACCACCACCGGTTGCACCGTTGAGCGGAGGAGTTGTCAGATCAGTATTTGCAACCTGTAAAGAGTATTTAAAGGTAATCTTATCTGTGACGGCTGCATTAAAGCCGGTGGAGATGTTGATTCTCTTGAGGTTGTTTTCAGGGATAAAACCATCTTCATTGGTATAGCTGACAGAGGCGTTATATCCAAGCTTGTCAGAACCACCTGATATATTAAGTGCTGTATTTGAAACCAGACCGCGCCTGAAGAAAGCTCCAACATCAGGTCGTGCCTCAAATTCATAACGATTGAAATAATACTCAGGGTAAGATGCACGAAGGCCGCCATCAGAAAGAAATTGATAAGGATGGCCTACAGAGTCAATTTCGTCAAAATGAGGTCCCCAGTTACTGTAGAAAGCTCCGAATAACTGCTGGAAACCGTTTCCATATTTATTCTGGAATTCAGGAAGGGATGCAATTTCATTGTAAGAAAGTGACTGCTGAATGCTGATTTCAGATTCACGCTTCTTGGTGCTTCCACCCTTTGTTGTAACCAGAATTACACCGTTACGGCCCTGATCACCGTAGAGAACGGTTGCTGCAAGACCTTTAAGAACGGTGACGTTCTCGATGTTGTTAGGGTCAATGTCGAGGAAGCGGCTGGATGCAACTGCTGAACCACCTGTGGTGAAGCCTGATCCTGAGTTGGTTGAGGAGTTAAAGGGAACACCATCAACAACCCAAAGGGGCTGAGAAGAACCTGTCAGTGTTGAATATCCGCGGATGTTGATGCTGGCACCAACACCTGATGTACCACCGGTAGGAGTGATGGTAACACCCGGAATTTTTCCCTGCAGGATACGACCCACATCGTTTAGCGGACGAGCGGCAATCTGGCTGGAGTTTACTTGGCTGAGGGCATATCCGATTGCCTTACGGTCACGCTGGATACCCTGACCGGTAACAATGACTTCAGCAAGCTGAGTCACATCTGCTGACAGTGCTACGTCAACGATGGTACGGTCACCCACTGCAACCTCCTGGGAGATATACCCGATAAAGGAGAATTGAAGGGTTCCGCTGGAAGAAACACTAATGGTAAAATTACCATCAATGTCTGTAACTGCTCCGTTCGTGGTTCCTTTTACCACCACGTTAACACCAGGTAGTGGGGCTCCGTCTTCCTGTGCGGAGACCTTACCTGTAACGGTTCGTTCCTGTGCCCATAGGCTGGAAATCACAAAAACGAATGAGAAGCATAATAGTAGAGACTTCTTCATAGGTTATGGTTTGATGAATAAATTTTTAAGGCTTCAATATGCACCCTGAATCAATGAAAAAAAAACCTTTAGTTATTTTTTTTCAAAAACAGCCTTTTAAAGGCGAAAAATTGGGGAAAAATTGCCACTTGAAGACTTGAATGGTTAAAATTGGGGCTGAACGGCCGTTAGGAAAATTTTATTTAAGCAAAAACTGACTTTTATTCAGAATAAACTTTGGAACCTTTAAAGGTAAAGTTTCAAAGTCTGCTAAATGCGATTTACATCTTGGGTAAGGGCAAAAAAAATGGCGGTTGAAACCGCCATTTTGAGATAATAATCTTTAGAAAATCAAGCTTCAGCCACTACGCTTACAAAAGATCTGTCCTGGCGACCTTTTTTGAACTGAACAACTCCATTTGATAAAGCAAACAGAGTGTGGTCTTTGCCCATTCCTACATTAACGCCGGGATAGTGGCGGGTGCCACGCTGACGAACGATGATGTTTCCGGCAATAACCTTTTGGCCGCCGTATACTTTAATACCAAGCCGTTTGCTTTCTGATTCGCGGCCGTTCTTTACTTTACCTTCACCTTTCTTATGTGCCATGTTGTTTGAAAGATTAAAATTATTTTGATGAAATGGATTCAATCATGACGCGGGTATACTGCTGGCGATGACCATTTTTCTTGGCGTATCCCTTCCTGCGCTTTTTCTTGAAGACGATTTCTTTGTCGCCCTTTACATGCTCCATGATTTTACCGGAGATCGAAGCACCTTTAATAACAGGCGTTCCAACAGACACCGAGGCTCCGTCGTCAATAAGCAGAACTTTGTCAAAAGAAACCTGGGTACCGTTCTGACCTTCCATTAAAGGTGCATACAGGTATTTATTAGCTTCTACCTTAAACTGCTTTCCGGCGATATCAACTATTGCGTACATAAACTTGTTCTTTAAAAAAGGACTGCAAAAGTAAATAAAGTGCTTTAATAATCAAGTATAAGGAGGGCAAAGAAGTTTAAATGTCATTTTTTTCGACAAAAAATGGTTTTTACCTCTTCGTGTGGGCACTTTGATCCACCCGTCGGCCAGCGTTTTGATGATTATTTTGGGATACTCCCGTGATTAAATTCAGCTCTGTGAAAAAAATTAAAAAAAATTAAGGTTAAAGTTTGATTGTGGTCAGGCAAAATAAGTAGGTGAAAATGAAATCCTTTCAGTTCGGATATTGTCCGTTCCTCTTATTTTCCAACCGCCTGTAAGGGTTGTTTGCCTTTTGTTTTTCGTCCTGCATTTAGAATCTTTGTTCTCTAAAATCAAAACAGGAGTGACCTTAGTGCCGCTCCTGTTTTTTTGTCCGTACATCTACCATCAAAACATATGATTGCCACCAATACCATTACCGAACCTATTCTAAAGGAAAACAAAGATCGTTTTGTTCTTTTTCCAATCCAGCATCACGACATCTGGAAGTTTTACAAACAGGCAGAGGCAAGTTTCTGGACTGCGGAAGAGATTGATCTGAGTCATGACCTTAAAGACTGGGCCAATCTGACTGACGGAGAGCGTCACTTTGTTACACACGTACTGGCCTTTTTTGCAGCCAGTGATGGAATTGTGAATGAAAACCTGGCTGAGCATTTCGTGGCAGAGGTACAATATACCGAAGCCAAGTTCTTTTATGGTTTTCAGATTGCCATTGAAAACATTCATTCAGAGACCTACTCCCTGCTGATTGACACCTACGTGAAGGATCCCAAAGAAAAGGATAAACTTTTTAATGCAATCGAGACTATGGATTGTGTGAAAAAGAAGGCAGATTGGGCACTGCGCTGGATTAATCAGGGTAATTTTCAGGAGCGTCTGATTGCATTTGCCGCTGTGGAAGGCATATTTTTTTCGGGCTCTTTCTGCTCTATTTTCTGGCTCAAGAAGCGGGGGCTTATGCCCGGTCTTAGCTTCTCCAATGAACTGATTTCCAGGGACGAAGGACTTCATTGTGACTTTGCATGCCACCTGTACACCCACCATGTTGTAAATAAACTGCCGGAGGACAGGATCATTGAAATTATAAAGGATGCTGTGGCCATTGAGCAAGAGTTTGTGACCGATTCATTACCTGTGAATCTGATCGGAATGAATGCCCAACTGATGTGTCAGTACATTGAGTTTGTGGCCGACCGCCTGCTCAATGAGCTGACCGGTAAAAAAATCTACAATTCGACCAACCCTTTTGACTTTATGGAAATGATTTCACTCAGGGGTAAGACAAACTTTTTTGAACGCAGAGTCGGCGAATATCAGAAAGCCGGTGTTTTAAACACTTCTGAAAAAGAATCAGGTCAGAAGTTTTCACTGAACGAGGATTTTTGATACCTTACATTTTTCATTTTTTAATCTGATCAACCACTACAGAACCCAATTTTTAAGATGCTAGTTGTCAAGAGGGATGGACACAGAGAATCCGTCAAATTTGATAAAATCACTGCCAGGATAGAGAAGCTTTGCTATGGACTTGAGCCAAAGCACGTCAACCCGGTGGAGGTTGCCATGAAGGTTATCAACGGCCTTTACGATGGTGTAACAACCCAGGAGCTGGACACACTGGCTGCCGAAGTTGCTGCAACGATGGCGACGAAGCACCCGGATTATTCCAGACTTGCTGCAAGGATTGCGATTTCAAACCTGCACAAGCTCACCAGTAAGTCGTTTTCAAGCACAATGAAGCGTCTTTACCAGCATGTAGATTTCAAAACCGGTCAAAATGCGCCTATGATTTCCAGAGAGACCTGGAAAGTCATCCATGAGCATGCTGCGGAACTTGATGAAGCAATCATTTATGACCGTGACTTCGGGTATGATTACTTTGGTTTCAAGACTCTGGAAAAATCTTACCTGATGAGGCTTGAGGGCAAAGTGGTTGAGCGCCCTCAACATATGATCATGCGGGTAGCAGTCGGAATACATGGTGAAGATATTCCGGCAGCGATTGAGACTTATAACCTGATGTCTGAAAAGTGGTTCACTCATGCCACTCCTACCCTATTCAATGCGGGAACTCCTAAACCTCAGCTCTCCAGTTGTTTCCTTCTTACCATGAAGGACGACAGCATTGACGGAATCTATGATACACTGAAGCAGTGTGCTAAAATTTCACAATCCGCAGGGGGTATTGGCCTCAGCATTCACAATGTGCGTGCTAAGGGATCTTACATCAAAGGAACAGGCGGCACTTCCAACGGCATCGTGCCGATGCTGCGGAACTTTGATATGACCGCCCGTTATGTCGATCAGGGAGGCGGGAAACGGAAAGGAAGTTTTGCCATTTACCTGGAGCCCTGGCATGCAGACATATTTGATTTCCTGGAACTGAAAAAGAATCACGGTAAGGAAGAGATGCGCGCGCGCGATCTGTTTTATGCGCTCTGGATTCCGGACTTGTTCATGAAGCGAGTTGAAACCAATGAAATGTGGTCTTTATTCTGTCCCAATGAGGCCCCGGGCCTGGCAGATGCATGGGGGGAGGATTTTGAGCGCCTTTATGAAAAATACGAGAAGGAAGGAAAATTCCGTCGTCAAATCAAAGCACAGGATTTGTGGTTTGAGGTTCTTGAAGCACAGATAGAAACAGGGACACCATACATGCTTTATAAGGATGCGGCAAACCGCAAGAGCAACCAGAAAAATCTTGGTACCATCCGCTCAAGCAACCTTTGCACTGAAATTCTTGAATATACCTCTGCCGACGAAGTCGCTGTCTGTAACCTTGCGTCGCTGGCATTGCCTAAGTTCGTAACAGAGGAAGGGGTTTTTGATCATCAGAAACTATACGAGATCACCAAAGTAGTAACCAAAAACCTGAACAAGGTTATTGACATCAACTATTACCCTGTTCAGGAGGCACAGAACTCTAACATGCGCCACCGTCCGATCGGTATTGGTGTTCAGGGTCTTGCAGATGTTTTTATTCTGCTCAAGATGCCATTTGATTCTCCTGAAGCAAGAATACTCAATGCAGAAATTCATGAGACCATTTACTTTGGATCCATGGAGGCTTCGATGGAGCTCTCAAAGATCAACGGACCCTACGAAACCTTCAAAGGATCACCTGTTTCGAAAGGCATATTCCAGTTCGACATGTGGGGCGTTACACCCTCGCAGCGCTGGGATTGGATTAAATTGAAACAGGATGTAAAACAATACGGTGTACGGAACTCTCTGTTGCTCGCACCAATGCCAACAGCTTCCACATCTCAGATTCTTGGCAACAACGAGTGCTTTGAACCTTACACCTCCAACCTCTATACACGCCGTACGCTTTCAGGTGATTTCATCCTGGTTAACAAACACCTGATGAAAGATCTTATGGCCGAAGGATTATGGAATGAGTCTATGCGTCAGAAACTGATTGCATCAAACGGGTCTGTTCAGAACATTGCAGAGATTCCTCAGAATCTGAAAGAAATCTATAAAACAGTATGGGAAATCTCCCAGAAAGCGATCATTGACATGGCTGCAGACAGAGGCGCATTTATCTGCCAGAGTCAAAGTCTGAATATCCATATTAAGGATCCCAACTTCGGAAAAATGACTTCCATGCATTTTTATGCATGGAAGAAAGGTCTGAAGACAGGGATGTACTATCTGCGTTCAACCGCAGCGGCTGATGCGATTAAGTTTACTCTTGACAAGACTGCCATTCAGCAACCAGAACAAGGCGAAACTGCTGTGGCCGCACAACCGGAACAGGCTCAGCAGGTAATGGAATATGACCAGAAAAAATCTGACATGGCCTGCTCACTGGATAATCCGGATGCCTGTGAGGCTTGCGGCAGCTGAGTTTAAATTCTCTGACTCAATCCTTAAAAAAAACCCGGAAATTTTATTCCGGGTTTTTTTTGAACTATTGAACATTAGACCTTACTCCTTTTTTTCCTTTGGTTCTTTAGGCTCTTTGGAGGCTTTTGGTTTCTTTAGTTTGATGGTCAGGTGATCAGACTTTCCATCATAATCGGCAATGATTATACCGCCCACTTCAATTTCACCTTTCAGAATTTCCTCTGCTACTGAATCCTCAAGATATTTCTGAATCGCTCTGTTTAGTGGTCTTGCACCGAATTGAGGATCATACCCTTTCTCGCTCAGAAAGTCCTTTGCTTTTTCAGTCAGGTCGACATGATATCCCAGTGCATTGATTCTGGAGAACACCTTGCTCAGGGTGATGTCAATAATTTTATGGATATGCTCTCGCTGCAGGGAGTTGAAGATAATTACATCATCAATCCGGTTCAGAAACTCAGGAGAAAATGCTCTCTTAAGGGCTGTCTGAATGGTGGATTTCATAATTTCATCCTCGTTCTGACGGCTGCGGCTTGCAAAACCAATCCCTGCGCCAAAATCCTTTAGGTCGCGAACACCTATATTGGAGGTCATAATAATGATGGTGTTACGGAAATCAACCCTTCTTCCAAGACCATCAGTTAATATTCCGTCATCCAGCACCTGGAGCAGAATGTTAAATACATCCGGGTGGGCTTTTTCAATCTCATCAAGTAATACAACGCTGTAAGGCTTTCTTCTTACTTTTTCAGTGAGCTGGCCGCCCTCCTCGTATCCTACATATCCGGGAGGTGCTCCAACCAGTCTTGAGACAGAAAATTTTTCCATGTATTCACTCATATCAATTCTGACAAGTGAGTCCTCCTTGTCAAACAGATACTGAGCAAGCACTTTTGCCAGTTCGGTTTTTCCAACACCGGTCGGGCCGAGGAAAATGAAGGAGCCAATCGGGCGTTTCGGATCTTTCAGTCCTACGCGGGTTCTCTGAATGGCCCTGGTAAGTTTTTTAATTGCTTCCTCCTGCCCAATCACTTTTCCGGAAAGTTCTTCGGACATTCCAAGCAGCTTGTTGCTTTCCTTCTGAGCGATGCGCTTGGTAGGAATCCCAGTCATCATGGCAATGACATCAGCCACATTATCTTCTGTTACATTGTATTTCTCGGAGCGGGTTTTTTCCTCCCAGCGGGCTTTGGCAATATCAAGTTGCTCAATCAGCTTCTTCTCCTTGTCGCGTAACTGGGCTGCCTCCTCATATTTCTGACTCTTAACGACCCGGTTTTTTTCTTTTTTAATGTCTTCAATAGCTTCCTCAAGTTTCAGGATTTCATCAGGAACATGAATGTTGTTCATGTGTACACGTGCACCGGCCTCATCAAGAACATCGATAGCCTTATCAGGAAGAAAACGGTCGCTGATATATCTGTCTGAAAGTTTAACGCACGCTGCGAGCGCCTCGGGGGTGTAAACCACGTGGTGGTGCTCCTCATACTTTTCCTTGATATTGGTAAGGATTTGCAGTGTTTCCTCCGGGGTTGTGGAGTCCACCATAACCATTTGGAATCTTCTTGCCAGGGCACCATCTTTTTCAATGTACTGACGGTATTCATCCAGTGTGGTGGCTCCAATGCATTGAATTTCACCGCGGGCAAGGGCCGGCTTGAACATATTGGAAGCATCCAAAGATCCGGAGGCACCGCCTGCACCTACGATGGTGTGAATTTCATCAATGAACAGAATGACATCCTGAGATTTTTCCAGTTCGTTCATTACTGCCTTCATCCGTTCCTCAAACTGTCCGCGATATTTGGTACCTGCTACCAGCGACGCCAGGTCAAGTGTAACGACTCTTTTTCCAAACAATACTCTGGAAACCTTTTTCTGAATGATCCTAAGAGCAAGTCCTTCCGCAATGGCTGTTTTTCCAACACCCGGTTCTCCAATCAGGATAGGATTATTCTTTTTACGTCGGCTGAGGATCTGTGCAACGCGTTCAATTTCCTTTTCGCGTCCTACAATCGGATCAAGTTTACCGTCCTCACCTAATTTGGTCAGGTCACGACCAAAATTATCAAGAACCGGTGTTCTTGATTTTTCAGTACCTCTTTTTTCGGATTTGGAAGAACTGCCTGAACCACTGAACATTTTTCCTGAATCCTCATCACTGTCATCGGTATCAGAAGAAGCGGAGGGCTGATCAGACTGATATTCGAGCATTTCACGGACCGTCTGGTAGGAAACTTCAAACTTATTAAGGATCTGTGTAGCGAGGTTATCCGTATCACGAAGAATAGAGAGCAGGAGATGCTCTGTTCCAATAAGCTGTGCTTTAAAGGCTTTTGCCTCGAGATAAGTTATTTTCAAAACTTTTTCAGAAGCTTTAGTGAGGGGGATATTGGTAAGGCTTTTTACATCCTGATTACCTGTAGTTCTTGAAACATTTTCAATTTCAGTTTTGAGGGTATCCAGCTGAACTCCCAGTTTTTTTAATAAACTGACAGCTACACCTTCCCCCTCTCGGATCATTCCAAGAAGCAGATGCTCTGTTCCGATATAATTATGCCCAAGGCGAAGTGCCTCTTCCCTGCTTAATGATATCACCTCCTTAACACGATTAGAAAACTTTGCTTCCATATTTTTCAGGGCGGTTATTGCGGTAAAAGTACCGCTTTTTTATCCAACAAATAGTATCAGAAATAGCTAACAAAGAGTACCAAATTTTAGTTCATTAAATCAATGACCCATGCAGATATTTGTTGTGACGACGGTTTTTCAGGAGTAAGAACTTGACCTTCTCAGAATTTCTGATGATCCGGGGCCACAGCAAAAAATAAGGTCCAACACACTTAAATTCATAACAAACTTCTCACCAAATACCTGTTTGTAAGGCACTGGAACCATTAAATTTCTTGATTCAAAGGATGATTTTGCATTCAAAACATCTCTTTTATCCACTTCATCGCAGTTTTCAACGTACACCGTAGTGTTTTCTATCTTTTTTTCCCATGAAAGCCAGTTAAGACAAATTGACAGAATTGACCTATTCAGATTTACAAGACTGCTGTCAGATCCGAAAAGGACTTTCTTAAGGTCGTCTGCATAAAATTCAAAATAAGGCGCCTTACGGTAAGCAGATTCAATAGATCTCCATTGGCTTATTCGCCAGTTTTCAGTTTCTGAAGTATGAACCAAGAGTAAAGGGGTCCGGTGATTTTTATTGGTTACAGGAACAACAAGGGTTTGGACCCCGTTTGAAGTATTAATTAAGGTTCGATTCCGGTAAGATTGTTTCACGTAATGGCTGTGGTAATCCAGAAGAATCTCATCATATGGCATAATGAGGCAAAAGAATTCAAGTGTTGGAAGGAAGTGAGGTTCAATAATTACCCGTCCTGATTTGTTTTCGTTCATGGAATGCAAAGTATAAACAAATGAAAAAAACCGAAGGGACGGAAATACACTTCCCCTGAAGTTTTACTGTTTTCCTAATTTTGGGTTCCTAATTAAAATGAAAAAAGAAGTTCCAAAAGCAAGGCTGGCATTATTCTTGGTGGTTTCAACCTTGACCATCACTTTTACCTTTTATTTTTATCAGGTCTTTTTCACACCAAATATTCTGGTTGATAAAACCGACCGGCTGGTGGTCATAAAATCCGGAACGGGTTTCAGAGAGCTTCGAAAACAGCTTAAAGAGGAGGGCGTGATCAATGATATGGTTTCATTCAGCTTTGTTGCAAGGCTAATGAGTTATGATAAGAACATCCAGTCGGGCCGCTATTTGCTTCGGGGAAATATGTCGAACCGCAATGCCGTACTTGCATTGAGAAATGGCAGAAGAGAGGCTGTAAAGGTCACTTTCAGTCATGTGCGAACACTGAAAGAGTTAGGTGAAAAAATAACTTCCGATATCGGTATTTCACCGGATGAATTTGTGGAGGCTACTTACCGTTTTGCTGAAAAGAACACTACAGAGGGTTTCACCAGGGAAAATATACTGGCGATGTTTATTCCCAACACCTATGAAGTCTATTTCAATTTGAGTCCGGACGACCTTGTGAAAAGGATGCATCGTGAGTATTTATCATTCTGGAATCCTGACAGACTTGAAAAAGCACGGAAAGCCGGGCTTAATCCATTGGAAGTCTCAGTTCTTGCCTCTATTGTACAGGCAGAGACAGTAAAATCAGACGAAGCACCTGTCATTGCGGGTTTGTACCTGAACCGCCTGAAAAAAGGCATTGCCCTTCAGGCTGATCCTACCCTGGTTTATGCAGCCGGAGATTTCTCCATCAAGCGGGTATTGAATGTTCATAAAGAGATAGATTCCCCCTACAACACTTACAAATATCCCGGGTTGCCGCCAGGCCCCATCAATATGCCTTATATTTCGTCCATTGATGCTGTGCTTAATTTTATTTCACACGACTATTTTTATATGTGTGCCCGTGAAGATTTTTCCGGTTACCATAATTTCTCAAAAGACCTTTCTACGCATCAGATTAATGCAAGTAGGTATCAGCGGGCATTAAGCCTGGAAATGAAAAAAGCAGGACAAAAACCCTGATATGTATACATCGGAGCATTTTTTAAGGGCACGATACAGCGAAACGGATCAGATGGGTTTTGTCTACTATGGAAATTATGCTTCCTGGTACGAAGTTGCCAGAGTTGAAAGTCTTCGTAAACTTGGTATGACATACCGAGAAATGGAGGCTATGGGTGTGATGATGCCGGTCCTTGAAAATCATTCCAGGTTTATTTCTCCGGCCAGATACGATGAATTGCTGAAAATTGAAACGAGCATCCGGGAAAAACCGGGGGTGAGAATCAGATTTTTTTACAGCATTTATAATGAGGATGGCCGATTGATTCACGAAGGGGAAACATTACTGGCCTTTGTGGCTATCAGCACAGGAAAGCCTTGCCGGCCACCTGAGAAATTCATGGATTGTCTTGAACCATTTTTTAAATGAGATTTCGTTCAGGCAGGCTTTTGATGAGATTATTGTTCGTTCGCAGGATGCGTTCAGTCCTGAAAAGCATCAGGGTGCAACGGCTTGGAAATTTATCAGTTTATCATATCTGGAACAGACTTGTTGAAAATTTCAGAAAGCATGAAATTCTGGAGCGTTCCAATGCTGTGGCTTATAACCTTATCCTTGCAATTTTCCCTGCCGTTATCTTTTTATTCACTCTTATTCCTTACATCTCCTTATTGTTTCCGGAATTAAACCAGGAAAGTATTATGGGATTTCTGGCGACCATGATGCCAAAAAACATGTATGAGACCATTTCGGCAACAGTTCTTGACATCGTCAGCAATCAGCGTGGGGGCTTATTGACATTTGGTTTTGGTGCGGCTTTATACCTTGCAACAAATGGGATGAATGCGCTGATTCATGCTTTTAATTCGTGCTATAAAACCACCGAGTTAAGGAGTGCCTGGCGGGTCCGACTTACTGCTACTGCGCTCACACTATTACTTGCCGTCGTATTGTTGGTAACCGTTGTTATGGTCATTGCAGGTCAGATCCTTCTGGACTACATCGGTGCAAATCTGCGGCAATTCAGCCATCTTCAGCTGGATGAATTTACGCTTCTGATGATTCAGGTCATGCGTCTGGCGGTGGTATTTACAGGTTTTTTCCTTGCGATCTCCTGCATCTATTATTTCGGACCTTCCGTTCATTATAACTGGTCTTTTTTTTCTGTCGGCTCCTTTGTTGCAACACTTGGATCGATAGCCGTTTCTTATGGTTTTTCAGCCTATGTTACCGGTATTGGAAGCTACAATAAATTGTACGGGTCCATAGGGGTTCTGATTGCTCTGATGGTTTGGATACAATTACTGTCGGTTGTGCTTCTCGGGGGTTATGAACTTAATTCTACAATACACAGGCTGGAACACGAGGTTAGGCCCTTTATTAAAAAAAATTAGTTTTTTGTTTCTGAATCCGGAATTTTGCGGATGATGATGAACATAAATGAGAGTGATATCCTGCGCGCATTGTCGGGCGTGATAGAGCCGGACCTTAAAAAGGATCTTGTAAGCCTGAATATGATCCGGGACATAGCAATTACGGAGGGAAATATTTCCTTTACCGTAATGCTGACCACTCCGGCCTGTCCACTGAAGGAAAAAATCAGAAAGGATTGCCTGGATGCGGTTTTGAGTGTGGCGGGCGACGGGATTAATATTGACATTAACATGAGTGCCAATGTAACTTCTTCGAGAAGCAGTGAGCCTGTTCTGCCGGGTGTAAAGAATATTATTGCCATTGCCTCCGGCAAGGGCGGAGTAGGAAAATCAACTGTTACCACCAATCTGGCGGTTGCACTTGCAAAATCAGGTGCTCGCGTCGGTTTGATTGATGCTGATATTTACGGTCCCTCCATCCCCACGATGTTTCATTGTGAGCATGAACAGCCGGAAATGAAGGTCATAAACGGAAAAAACTTCATTGTGCCTGTTGAACATTATGGGGTGAAGCTGATCTCAATCGGATTTCTGGCGCCTCCGGATTCAGCAATTGTATGGCGCGGGCCTATGGCAAGTTCAGCCTTAAAACAATTTTTTACTGATACCCTGTGGGGCGACCTTGATTATCTGCTGATTGATTTACCCCCCGGGACAAGTGATATCCATCTAACACTAGTTCAGACCGTTCCGGTGACTGGAGCTGTTATTGTAACCACCCCTCAAAAAGTAGCTCTGGCGGATGCAACAAAGGGTATGGCAATGTTTCGGCAGAAGCAAATCAATGTTCCTGTTCTGGGAATTGTTGAAAACATGTCCTGGTTCACGCCCCTGGAGTTGCCGAATGCCCGGTATCATATTTTTGGTATGGATGGAGGAAAACGTCTTTCAGAAAAATTCGGGGTTCCTCTGCTGGGGCAAATTCCTCTCGTGCAGGGAATCAGGGAAAGTGGTGACAGCGGACTACCTGCAATTCTTAAGGAGGACATTTCAGCCAATGCCTTCAATGACCTGGCAGAAGCGCTGGCACAGCAGGTTGCCATCAGAAATGCTAATTTTGACAGCACTCAACCAGTGGAAATAACCATTAGCTGATATATGAGCAGAAACCCGGTTTCAAACAGTGCCCCTGATACACTCATCAGGAAGGTTGAAGATGCCCTTGACTCCATAAGACCATATCTGGAGGCTGACGGTGGCAATATTGAAATCGTTGAGCTTACAGAAGATGGTGCGCTGAAACTGAGGTTCATTGGAAATTGTGCCGGATGCACGCTTTCGTCCATGACTTTTCGCGCCGGTGTTGAAGAAGCTGTCCGCCGGCTTGTACCTGAAGTAAGCACTGTTGAAGCCATCAACTAATGATGCAGCTGACTTTTTCAGGATTTAATTTCCGATATGTCAGTTTAGATTTTTTTCACCTGATAAATGGACGAGCCGGTGTCAACTCACTGGCTCATTTAATTGTCGTATTGTCTCTCTTTGTCCCTTTTATATCGATCGGACAGGATCGTTGCTCAATTGATAAATATGAACTATTGCTCAATAAAAAATATCCCGGCAGAGAAAGTAAAGATTCTTTCGAGAAATGGATAAGAGGACACATCAACCATAGAAAGTCCGGAACAGCTGCTGTTTTTGCTGAAACATACACGATTCCTGTAGTTGTGCATGTCATCCACAACGGGGAATCCGTTGGTACAGGAACAAATATTTCAGATGCTCAGATTGAATCTCAAATCAGTGTCCTGAATGAAGACTTTCGAAGATTAAATCCGGATGCATTTAAAACGCCAAATGACTTTCTGGGAGTTGCAGGTGCGATGTCCGTGGAATTTATTCTTGCAAAAAGAGATCCTTTGGGATTTTCCTCCAATGGAATTGTAAGAGTTGATGGTGACAAGTCGGCTTGGGGCCTGTATGAAGAAGGTATTTTCAAGGGACTTAGCTTCTGGCCATCAGAAGATTATCTGAATATCTGGGTTTTGAACCTGAGTGGCAGTGATATTGGATATGCATCATTCCCAGTTTCGAACCTGCCGGGTATGGAAGATGCGGTGAACAATCGTCTTATTGACGGAGTTATTATTGATTATAAAGTTTTTGGCTCAAAGGATTACGGAAATTTTGATCTGGACAATCGTTACAATGTAGGCCGGACAGCTACCCATGAAATTGGTCATTTTCTTGGATTGCGCCATATCTGGGGAGATATAAGCGGATGCGGAGGGACAGATTATGTAGACGACACCCCGGCTCAGAACGGAGCCACCTTTGACTGTCCTTCAACCCATCCTATTATATCATGTAATAACACTGCAAAGATGTACCAAAACTACATGGACTACACGCAGGATGCTTGTATGAACCTGTTCACCAAAAAACAAGTTGAGCGCATGGTTGTAGTGATGGAGAACAGTCCAAGAAGAAAATCTCTTACCACCTCTTTGGGAAGCGTTGAACCGGTTTATGGTGTTGAATGCTCTATAAATATCCTGACACCACAGGCTTCAACGTGTCCCGGGGCCGTGACGCCTGAAATTATCATCAGAAATCTCGGAAACCAGATTGTGGAGTCTGTTAAAATTCAGATATCTGTAAACAGCATTCTACAGCCGGCAGAATTATTTTCAGTGAGCCTTATCAAAGGTCAATCAATCACCCTTTCATTTCCGCAGATACAGATTCCGGAAGGGGAGACTATTTCACTTGCCTTTGAACTTGTGGAAGTGAATGGTTCTCCTGACGAACTCTCAGTGAATAATTTCGCAGCAGTCACTTCAACCGGATCAGCATCTGTAATGTTGCCGGTAGAGGAAAATTTTTCTCTTTTCCCGGATAAATGGACAATCGGAAACCCTGACGGACTTACCTCCTGGGCTTTTTCGACTGTTGGAAACGGATCAGTTTTTCTTAATGGATTTGATTATGAGCAAAGCGGAGAGGTTGATGTGCTTTTTACTCCTGTTTTCAGCACATTAACTTCTGAGGCGCTTCTTTTACAATTTGATATTGCATACGCCCGGTATCCCGGAAATAATAATGAATCACTTTCTGTCTATGTAATAGAGGACTGCACTGAAAATTTTTCAGGAGGTACACTTATTTTTCAAAAGCAGGGAAGCAGTCTGGCAAGCGCTCCTGATTCTTTTTCGTCATTTATACCGGCGGCAGGGCAATGGCGAACTGAAAATGTCGTGCTGAATGATTTTATCGGCAAGCCTGGCTTAAGGCTCGCATTTGTTTTCCGAAATGGTTACGGGAATAATTTTTACCTGGATGAATTGAAATTAAGAAACAGCCTGGTCACTGACTTGAGAGTCGTAAAATTATCAGAGCCGGCACCCGCTGTTTGTCTGTCGCAAATCAATCCTCTGGTTATCATTTCAAATTCAGGAACCACGATAATTGAAAAGATTTCAGGAGTTATCCGTCGCACAGGTGGCACGCAGGTACCTGTTCCGGAGCAAACCATTAACCTTGCCCCCGGTTCAACCACCAGCATTAACCTGCCGGCTGTGTCACTCAATGAAGGTAACAATTCACTTTCCATTGAACTGTTTCCTGTAAACTCACCAGATGCTGTTTCTGTAAACAATCAGCTTTCGGCAACTATTAACCGAATAAGCGTTTCGGATAAAATACCTGCAAGGGAAAATTTTGATGGAGCAAACAGATGGACCATTGTGCCCACTTCCGATGCAACCTTATGGGAAACTTCCAACACCAACAAGGGTACATCAGTCAGCTATCAGGCTTTTACCAATGAAGCTGTCGGAGCAGCAGCCTGGCTGGTCAGTCCTGTTATGGATATGAGTAAAGTATCCGCAGCGTCACTTTTTGCTGATTTCAGTTATGGCATCCCGGCAAATGTGGCTGAGCAGGTTATTCTGTCGGCATCCACCGATTGCGGCTTAACCTTCAATGAAACTATTTTCGAAGGCTCTGCGGATCAGCTTTCAAATACAGGGACAGGCGGAAATTTCATTCCTGCAACTGAAAACGACTGGACAAGAAGGTTTTTTGATATCAGTCAGCTTGCTGGACAGCATAAGGTTTTATTCAGTTTAATAGTTACCAATAATAACGGAAACAACCTTTTTGTTGACAATATTGAATTTTTCGCGGATAATAACCCGGAGCCTAAAACTATTGAAGACCTTTTCAGCGTTTACCGGGATGAAAACACCAAAGAAGAAAAAATCACATTTAATCTGACTGAGCGGGGTCCAGTTCGCTTTCAGATGTTTTCTTCTGCCGGGCTCACTGTTCTGGACAATACCTATGATGACATCCTGAACCAAACGCTTACGCTCGACCTTGATTTGCCCTCCGGATTATACATTTATCGCTTTCTGATTTCCGGTAAATACTATGCAGTCCGGCATTTCGTCCCCTGAAATCTGACTTTTTTGCCTTTAGACTGGACTTAGGATTGGTATCTTTGAGGCAACATGAATAATAAAAAAAATGTGGCCCTGTTATTCGGCGGGCGCTCGGTTGAACATGGCGTATCTGTCAATTCAGCAAGAAATATTTTTGAATTTATTGACAGGGCTAAGTTCCAGCCTGTTTGCATAGGTCTGTCAACAGAAGGAAAATGGTTCTTAAAATCCTCTGTGGATAAAGATATTGAAACAGGACAGGAAATCACCTTAAGTACAAATCCTTCAAAACCCGGATTTATCAGTGCCGGCGGTTTTATCAAGCCTGATCTGGTATTCCCCGTACTTCATGGCACAGATGGTGAAGACGGAAGTATCCAGGGCATGCTGACTGCACTGCAGATTCCATTTGTAGGCTCAGGGGTGCTTGGTTCTGCAGTTTCCATGAACAAGGTGATTGCAAAACAAGTTTTGCAATCAAACGGATTGCCTGTCGTTCCATTTGAATCATTCCGTGCAACAGAAAAGAATGAAATTGATTTTGAAAAGGTCTCTGTAAAATTTGGAATCCCGCTGATGGTAAAATCAGCGAGCCTTGGATCGTCGGTAGGCGTATCAAAAATCCGAACAAAGGAGGAATTTGCAGCAGCGCTGGAGGAATCTTTCAGGTACGACGATGAAGTGATCATTGAAAAATTTATCCCTGGCCGTGAGATAGAGTGCGCCATTCTTGGTAATGAGCCCCCTAAAGCTTCAAGGCCGGGTGAAATCATAATTTCAAAAAAGTACGACTTCTATAATTTTGATGCAAAGTATGTGGATGCCGAAGCCGTTGAAATTAAAGTTCCGGCAGAACTGTCTGTGGAAATAGAGGATAAGGTCAGGTCACTTTGCCTTCGTGCTTTTCAGGCGCTCCGGTGTCAGGATTTTGCAAGAGTGGATTTGTTTTTAAGTGATCATGGCATCTTCATTAATGAAATAAACACTATACCCGGATTTACCAATTCAAGCATGTATCCTATGATGTGGAAGGAACAAGGGTTAGGTTTCACAGACTTAATATCACAACTGCTGATCCTTGCCGAAGAACGATGGATAAAACAAAATCGTTTTAATCGTAACTTTCAGTCCTCATTAAAATTCTGAATAGGTGGCAGTAAAAAAAAATAGAATGCTGCAGGGGGAGACAATAGGCGACTTTTTAAAATCGTTTGCTATCGCTTTTGGCGTTCTTGTGGTCATTACAGTTGTTTATTTTTATGCCTATCTGCCTCAGGTAACAAACCATAACGAAGAAATTCCGGTTCCAAGTTTTCTTGGCGTCCCCTCAGAAATGCTTGACTCAGTGATGGAGGCGTCCGGTCTAAGATATGAAATCAATGACTCCAGTTACTCTGACAATTATGGTCCACTGGAAATTTCGCGCCAGTTTCCTGCTCCGGGCAGCATGGTAAAACCAGGGCGTAAAATTTTTATTTCCATTAACAGAACAGAACCTCCGACTGTACCGGTTCCGCCGGTGGAAGATCTTTCCTTGATTAATGCCCAGTCTATTCTGATCAGTAACGGGTTAAAACCGGGAAAGGTAATTTATGAACCGGGACCGTTCGCAGACCTTGTAATTTCAATTGGTATGGGAGGCCGAAGGGTTCAGGCCGGAGTAAGGGTTGCCAAAGGAACATTTATTGATCTTATTGTTGGTGACGGAGCAGGCCCTAAAGATTTTGAGATCAGCAACCTTGTTGGGATATCACTTAAAAATGCCATGTTGCTGATTTCCAACTGGAATCTTCACCTGGGTGATGTAGTGGTCGGTCCTGGTGCAGATACTACCGGAGTTGAGTCTTTCGTTTATCAGCAAATGCCACTTCCCGGAGACTCTGTAAGAATTGGAGAACCTGTACACCTCTGGATTGCACCAAAAGGCTATGAAATCCAATCCGATTCCCTCGAACTTGACTTTTAGTCATAACTGATGAGACTCTGTGTTTTTTTAATTTTTATCAGTACTTATTCTTTCGGACAGCTTGTTCAGGTTCCGATAGGATATAAATCAGGAGGCATAGACTCTAGACAACGCAGGTCAGAACTCGCCGCGATGCCCCTCCCCTTTTGGGATGACTTCTCATTTACTCAAAAGTCAGGCTTTGCCAACGATACACTATGGGAAATATCAAAAAGTGCCAGAATCAGTAATGGCCTGTCTGTTGATCCACCCTCAGTATTCAGTGCCGCTTTTGACGGAATTGACTCTCTGGGGAAGCCCTATAATCTGACTGATATTCTTGCAAAGGGTCGTGCCGACCGGATGATCTCCAGAAAGATCAGACTTGACCTTGTGCCACAGCAGGAAAGAAATACTGTTTTTTTCAGTTTTTACTATCAGATACAGGGAAAAGGTGAGGCACCTGATCAGGATGATAATTTTTCGCTGTGGTGGCTCGATAATACGGGGATATGGCAAAAAGTATTTGAGACCGGAAGATCTGAAAATAATGACCCCACAAAATTCAACTATGTCATTTTACCGGTTTCTGAGGAAAAGTTTTATCACAATAAATTCCAATTCCGTTTTGAAAATTTTTCAAGACTTTCCGGACCATATGATATGTGGCATCTGGATTACGTTTATATCAATAAAAACAGGACCTCTGCCGAGCGCTCGATGCCTGACAGAACGGTTAGCTCAGGGCTGACATCACCCTTTAAAGGGTATTACAGCATTCCGATACATCACTTGAAAGATGCCTGGACTGCTGAGGCTTTAAAGCCATCAATCCGATTATTTGGATTGCTTGAAAATAACTTTCAGCCATTCAGATACACCACACTTGCCACCATCCGGCAGTTCAAAGAAGGGCTAATTAACGAAACCATCATTCCAGTTGAAGAAGATGCTGTTCCGGTAAATCCTGAAACAGGTGCTACAGAAATTATCGAGCCATTCACTATTCTGAATTTAAATTTAAAAGAGACATTTCCGGGCAGTCAAATTGATTACGCTTCAGATTCAGTGAATATTAAATTAAAATTCATTCTGGACTCTGAGGATGATAATCCACTTGTTTATCTGCCCCAATACAGGCCAGTCAATTTTCTTACAAACGATACATCTGTTCAGGCGTTTTCACTTGCAGCTTATTATTCCAGGGATGACGGAGAGGCTGAATTCGGTGCGGGTTTAAATCAACCCGGAACTGAACTTGCTTACGGATTCGATGTGTTATACCCCGAACCTGACACGCTTGTAGCAATAGACTTGTATTTCCCTGAATTTGGAGACCAAAGTAATCAGAACCTGGTTCTCAAAATTTGGAACGGAGGCCCCGGAGGACCTGTCGCTCAGCTTCATCAGCAAAATTTACAGGTGATCAGATCAACGGAAAACAAATTCATTAGGTACAGGCTCACGGAACCGGTCATTGTTACTTCCAGATTTTTTATTGGTTGGAAACAGAATTCTTCAGCCGTCATTCCGGCAGGACTTGATAAAAGTAATGATACCGGCAGTGAAATGTATTTTAATGTTACAGGTACCTGGGAGCAAAATTCAATAGTCAGTGGGAGTCTTATGATACGACCGGTTTTTGGAAGTGGCAACGGGGCAGTAATCAATAATACGCCTGATGAAAGTAAGCCGGTAATATTCCCGAATCCTTCAGCAGGACAATTTTATGTTTCGGATGAAGCCTCCGGTATAAGAATTTTTGACACTGCGGGAAGAACAATTCTGTTTTCAGAAATTGAAACCGGTGGAAAAAAAATTATTGAAATCTCACAACCGGTCACCGGATACTATATTGTCCAGTGGGTGGCTTCGGGTAAAATCCTGCGAACCGGACTAATTATCAAAAAGAATTAATCTCCACGGGAACCGGCGTAAAGCAGGTTATCAGAATAATAAGAGCAATCCAGCCAAGGATTTTTCTTCCTGAAGAGAGCGGCTCTTCCGACAAAGCAGGCGGATGATAAATGCCTATAAAACGCCCAAGCAAAAACGCAAAGAGCAGCCAGCTTCCAAACCCTGCTGTTGCAGGAAAAATCCATACGATCAGGTACTGAAGAATGAATACAATAAGTGCAATGATCAAGGTGTTCTGCCAGTAAAGTTTCAGGCCTTTCAGAGTAAAATAAAGGAAACCAATATATAGTGGAGCTGACAGAATCATTTCTTGATTCGGTATGCCGGGATGTACAGTACCAAGTCCTGCAAAAAAAACAAAAGCCATGAAAACCGAAATAGCAATGATGCGATGACCTCTGAAACCAAATAGACCAAAAGTCACATGGCCTCCATCAAGTTGTCCGATAGGCATCAGATTAAGTGCGGTAAAAACCAAGCTTAGATAACCTCCAAGCAACCATGGATAGTGAATAACTTCATGAGGATTTGGCATTCGCGCCGGATCGCCAAGTAACGTGCCAAGGGCAGAAAAAAGAATATTATTGCCGATGGCTATATCAAAACCCCCTTTCATATAGCCGGGCTGATATACAAATTCCGAATAATTCAAGCCAAACTGTTTATAGTCCGGATGAATGGTGAAAATATATTCAGGCGGTGGCAGATGTGTAAAGCCCCAAATTAATACAATCAGCGCAGCAACAAATCCTGCCAAAGGTCCTGCGATGCCGATATCAAAATTTTTTTTCAGGCTTGGGACCTGTTCTTTGAGCCGGATTAATGCTCCGAATGTTCCAATTGAAAACGGGAAAAGAATTGGAAAATAAAATGGGATATAGTAGGGAAGGGTGGCTCCTACCTTATGATATCTGGCGGTAAAGTAGTGCCCGAATTCATGAATGGAAAGAATTAGTAAAAACGGAACCGAATAATCCATTCCGGCTAAAAAGTCAGCCATAGAATAATTCCCTGAAAGAATACTTTTACCATAACATAACTCTGATCCTGCCAGCGTGGTGGTGAGCAGGGTAAGCAGGAAAAGTATTACCTGGATTAATATTGTTTTGGCCTCAGACTTCATGGGAAGATTTCAAAAAGGATATCCGGATGTTTTACGATGGTTACCTGAATTCCAAGTCGGGATGCTCCAATAATATTCTCGGCATTATCATCAAGAAAAAGAGTTTCTAGAGGATTCAGATTGTTTTCCTTGAGAACAAATTCAAAAATTTCGGCATCAGGTTTTCGCATTCCCATCAAGTTTGAAAAATAGGCTTTTTCAAAGTAATTCTGAAGAGGTTTATCCGGCGAAACCTCTTTCATCATTTGAGTAAACCGTTTCAGATGAATATCATTTGTATTGCTGAGCAGAAATATTCTGAATTTCCCTGATACTTTTTCAAGAAGGCGCAAACGCTCTGACGGAATCTGTAACAGCATTCCATTCCAGATTTCACAGAACTCCTCATATGTCATATTTGTTCCAAATAAACTATTGGCGCCCATGTAAAACTCCTGATCGCTGATTTTCCCTTTTTCATAATCAAGAAAAATAGAGGAGGAGGAATAGATTTCCTTGACCTGCTCATTTGAAAGCCCTGAGCGTTGTGCAAAACCGGCAATCGTACCAGGAATGGAAATATCAATTATCACATCCCCAAGGTCAAAAATTACGTTTTTAATATGTGCAGGAGATTGAATCACGTGTTCGTTGGAAAAAGAAAGTGGGCCCTGTTGGGATCGAACCAACGACCCGCAGATTATGAGTCTGCTGCTCTAACCGACTGAGCTAAGGGCCCTTAATACCTTCTGAAAGAATAAGAGCCGCAATTTTACTGATTTGAAGGAGTATTTACAATGAATACCTGACAGGAAAGCCTACTTTAAATGTCTTAATAGTCTTTTTCTGAATTTATGATAGTCAACTGTAATGGTATGACGTGGTGTATTGATCTGGCTAAAGTCCGGATTCTTTAATTCATTCCTGATTCTGCTCATAATGTCTGCAGGTCGCTTCCATTTACCGGCTATTTCTCGCGCCATGATTTTACTTTGAAGTTCAGCACCTGGCCAGATACATCCGAGAGGCTGGAAAAGTCCTATAAAGTACAAATTTGTGACCTCAGGGTGGATCATCCTCAGCCATAACGGAACATCGCCTTCTGAATAATCAATGAATTGCTTGTCAAAAAACGGATGGGAAATGATATAGCCTGTACAGGCGATGATCACATCATAGGCACCGGCTGAACCATCTTTAAAGCGAACTATATCGCCATCAAAACTTTCTATATCGGGGCGTGGCTTTATTTTGCCATGCCGGATTGTATAAAACAAATCCTCATTAATAGTGGGGTGATGAGAACCTATAGGTCCTTCCGGTTCAGGTAAGCCATAATCTGAATTCCTGCCATTTCGGATTTGAAGACTTAATGCGGAAATTTTACTCCAAAGCCACTGAGGCAGCTTGTTAAACCGGGTACTGAATAAATCTGCAGGCCTTCCCATCATAAATTTGGGTACAATCCAGTATCCCCGGCGCCAGCTCATATCAACAGATGCAGCAACGCGGGCACTTTCAACTGCAACATCACATGCAGAATTCCCTCCCCCTATTACCAGAACTCTTAATTCCTTGAATTCGGAAAACCTTTTTACATCGTGCGAATGTATGAATCTTCCCGTAAAAGCTCCCGGATAATCAGGCAGGCGCGGATTCCAGTGATGGCCGTTACAAACCGCAAGTGCATCAAAATATTGAATGAACCGGTTTCCATCCGATTCAACCTCTATTTCCCACCTCTGATCAACACCCTGCCTGCAGTGCAACACTTTTGAATGAAACCTGATCAGAGGATAGAGACCAAAATGACGGGCATAGCCCTGAAAATAAGATGCAAGCTGACGATGCGATGGATAGTCCGGGTAATCATCCGGCATCGGATAATCATCGTACTGGCTCAATAATTTTGACGAAATAATATGTGTGGTCTCAAAAACGGAACTGTGTCCCGGAAGGTCTGAGTATACCCAGTTACCCCCTACCATTCCGGACTGCTCAAAAACCGTGACCTCCAATCCCTGATCAAGAAGATTTTTAGCTGCCGTAATCCCGGAGGGACCTGCTCCGATCACACAAACTGACTTTTTTTTCATAACAGAAGCTAAATTAATTTTTAACCCGGTCTTAAGGTCATTTAATAATGCATTAATTTTCAAGGAAAAAGTTTTTAAAGGTCTCAATGCTTAATCATTAAGTCTGATGTTTTTTTTTCTGAGTAAAACAATTGGATACCTGATCAGACCACTGCTTGTGGTGACCTTGCTGTTCCTGCTTCATTTTATGGTAAAAAAAGAATCATTGAAGAAATGGTCGCTGTACAGTGCATTATTGTTGCTTTTTATCTTTTCCAATTCATTTATTTCTAATGAAGCCATTCGCCTTTTTGAGGCTTCACCAATTCCTATTTCAGATTTAAGTAAAAGATCAGGGCCTTATGAATGGGGCATTCTGCTTACGGGTGTAACCAGCGGAAACAGAGAATTAAAGGACAGGGTTTACATTAACACGAATGCTGACCGTGTCAACCACACGGTAATGCTCTACCAAAAAGGTTTAATAAAAAGAATACTTGTATCAGGGGGAACAGGAAAACTTATAAATCCTGACCACATTGAGGCAGTAGAATTAAAAAAGGTGTTTGTGTATATGGGCGTGAGGGAATCCGATCTGCTGATTGAAGGAGAATCCAGGAATACGCATGAAAGTGCAGTGGCAGTCAGCAGGATTTTAAAAAATGAAAAAGCAGGTAATTGCCTGCTTATAACCTCTGCATCCCACATTCCCCGTGCTATCGGTTGTTTCAGAAATGAAGGCCTGGCCTGTGATGTGTTTCCAACAGATATGAGATTTCACGAAAGACAATTTACACCGGATGAACTTTTAATACCGGGAACTGATGCTCTGTTAACCTGGGAAGAAATCTTCAAGGAAACAGCAGGCCTAATAGCATATAAAATAGCCGGTTATATCTGAAACTGATTTTACCTAATTTCACTTCACTTTATAAGTAATGAAGGATAACAGGCTACACGAAGGGCTTCTCCTTTTCGTTTACACAATCTTTTTACTTCTGGTTTTGTCCTTTGTGCCATTACCTTCTGAAGGTTTTTTTAATTTTAAAAAAATCAGACTGCTGGCAGATATTGAGAAAACTCCGGAGCCTGAAGAGCCTGTATTGGCTGAGATGCCTGCCGTTCAGCCTGAACTGCCTGCTGAAATGAAAAATGTCTTATGCCCCAAAGGTCAGGTTTGCCTTGAAGACTTCTCGCCTGAAGGTAATGGCCTTGAAAATTTTATAAGGCAAATTAAGCAATCATCGAAAAGGCATGTTCGCATAGGCTTTTACGGAGACAGCTTTATTGAAGGTGATATCCTTACTGCAGGGCTCCGGGATTCCCTGCAAAGAATATTTGGAGGAAGAGGTCAGGGATTTGTACCTGTTTACTCTGAAGTTGCTTCATTCAGAAATACGATCAGGCATGAATTTGAAAATCTGGAGAACAAATCTATTGTTGGGAGGTATTCATCTGAGCCTTCATTTGGCCCTTCAGGACAGGTTGTGCGTGCGATGGAGGACAACTTTATCTTATATAAACCAGGAAAAAACAATCTGAATCTTGAGCCTGCAACCTTACTTTATGCATCTGAAAAAGAAGGTAAATTAAATGTATCCGTGAATGATACCATTGAAAATGAGTTTACACTTTTACCTGAAAAAACAGTCGGGCAAATAAGTCTTATAAAAAGTAATGCCTCATCTCTAAAAATTCGTCTCAATCCGGAAGATAGCGTCGATTTATTCGGGATCATATTTGAAGGACGGGCAGGTATATATGTAGACAATCTTGCAATGCGGGGAAATTCAGGCCTTGGATTAACCCGCATTCCATCAAGTAAACTTTCAAGAATGAATCAGATCAGACCGTATCATCTGATTATTCTTCAATTTGGTCTGAATGTGGTAGGTGAAAATGATTCTACAAATTATAGCTGGTATGTCTCCGGGATGCTCAGAGTGGTGAATCATTTTAAAAAATCATTTCCTGAAAGCAGTTTACTACTGTTGGGAATCAGTGACCGGAGTACCAATATGAATGGCGAATTCAAAACAATGGAAGGTGTGTTACGAATGCGGACAGCACAGCGGAAAATTGCAAAACAATCAGGAATCCTATTTTGGGATCTTTTTGAGGCTATGGGAGGGGAAAACAGTATGGTAAAGTTTTCATCGGCCCTTCCACCATTAGCCGGCAAGGACCATACACATTTGAATAGTCGCGGTGGGCAGATTATGGCCGGCAAACTTGCCAAAGCTCTGCTTTTTGAAATTAACAGATATGAAAAGCCTGCTGATCTCCGGTAGTCTGCTCCTCATCACCTCTTTAATCCCTGAAAGAACTGAGCCTCTATCATTCAGGATAAAGGATGATTATGGAGTGGTAAATCATACAGCCGACACCATTACAGGCGGAAAGTATCTGTTTAAATTTTTTGAAAAACTTGAGAGATTAAGGAAGGAAAAAAATCAGGTCATTTCAGTAATGCACATCGGAGATTCCCATGTTCAGGCAGACTGGATGACAGGACGGATGCGAAAAAACTTTCAGAATTATTTTGGACATGCAGGCAGGGGGTTAATTGTACCCGCCCGGGTGGCAAAATCTAATGAGTCGGCATCCATTTTTTCTTCCTCCATCGGAAAATGGGAAGTAAAAAAAGTAATTTCCTCAGACCAGACCTTGCCTTCAGGCGTTGGAGGGATGACCTTCCATACTACCGATTCAACCGCCGACCTGAGCATAGAGCTGAAAGATTCAGCAGACTTCTCTTTCAGAAACACAAAAGTTTCGGTGTTATACCGAAAGGATTCGAGTGCCTATTTCATGGAACTTAAAGACAGATCTAAAAGAACAATCGCTTGGATTGGATCCTACACGAAAGAAGACGATTCTGAAACAAGTACAATTTTCCCCGCAGGAATTTTTTCAGGATTTACACTTCAGGTTAAAAAGACACTTCCGTTTCAGCAACAGTTTACCCTTTATGGTCTGATACTGGAAAATGGACAGCCGGGTATACTTTATCATTCAATAGGTGTTAATGGTGCTAAATTCAAGCACTTTGCCTCATCAACAGAATTCCTAATGCAAAGCAGTAAACTGAACCCTGATCTGGTAATAATTTCTCTTGGAACAAATGATGCAGGAGAATTTCCTTCACAGGACCCGGGAAGAAATAATCATATAATAAATCTGATAGAGGGTATTCAAAAAATTAATCCGAATACAGCTTTTATTTTGACCACTGTGCCCGGCCATTTCAGAAATGGTAACAAAAAACAACCGGGTATAGAACAGGTAAATAAAACAATAAACAATATTGCTGCTGCGCAACAAATTCCGGTTTTTGATCTTTATGAATCCGGCGGAGGAAAAAATTTCGCAATGCATTGGTCAAAACGTGGCCTAATTCAGTCTGATGGCATTCATTTTACAAAAGTAGGTTATGAACTTCAGGGTGACATGCTCTTTCAGGCAATAATCAATTCATTCAACCTCTATGCCGCTCATTGATTTTCAGAAAATCTGGGAACAGTTTTTATATCATCCCGATCAGCCGATGATTTTTAACAGCGGCTTTTTTCTTTTACTCTTCACCGGATTTTTATTTCTTTTTTATCTGATACAGAAGAATCAAAGAGCCAAACTGATTTTCGTTACGATATTCTCTTATTATTTCTATTATAAATCGAGCGGAATTTATTTCCTCGTACTGATGAGCGTCACCATTGTGGATTACCGGCTTGCCGAAATGATCAGTAGAGCTGTGATACATCGAAAAAAGAAATTCCTCCTCATCGCCAGCCTGCTCATTAACCTTGGTACGCTCGCTTATTTTAAATATACCAACTTCCTTACTGATATTTTCAGCGGGCTAACCGGGGATGCCGACAGGAACTTTGATATTTTTCTGCCTGTAGGAATCTCATTTTTTACTTTTCAATCACTGAGTTACACAATCGATATTTACCGCGGAAACCTGAAGCCTGCTCCAAGTTTTCTGGATTACGCCTTCTACCTCTCCTTCTTTCCTCAGCTGGTTGCCGGACCTATTGTTCGCGCTGCAGATTTCATGCCTCAGATCAGGAAAGCGACTATGGTTACCCGAGAAATGCTTGGAACTGGTATTTTCCTGATTGTAACAGGCCTTTTCAAAAAAGCTATTATCTCAAATTATATCAGCCTGAATTTCGTTGACCGGGTTTTTGATGCCCCAGGGTTATATTCAGGCCTTGAGAATCTTCTGGCTGTTTATGGATACGCCTTGCAGATTTACTGCGATTTCTCAGGCTACTCAGACATGGCCATAGGCATCGCATTGTTGCTTGGTTTTCATTTCAACATCAATTTTAACTCACCATATAAATCAGTCAACATCACCGAATTCTGGAGGAGATGGCATATCAGTTTGTCCGGCTGGCTTAGGGATTACCTGTATATATCCCTGGGAGGTAACCGAAAAGGCAAATGGCGTACCTATGTGAATCTGATGCTGACCATGCTCCTTGGTGGACTCTGGCATGGTGCAGCTATGCGGTTTATTATCTGGGGAGGCTTACACGGCCTCGGACTTGCGGTACATAAATTTTACACCGGTCTTAAACTTCCACTGCCAGTAACCGGCCGAACAGTCCTAAACATTACAGGAGGAATTTTTACCTTTCATTTTGTTTGCTTCTGCTGGATTTTTTTCAGAGCCCCTGATCTTGAAACTGTAAGCAACATGATTCATCAAATAACCAGCTCCTTCTCCGGATTTTTGCTTCCGCAATTCCTGACGGGGTACCGGGAGGTATCGTTGCTGATGGTGACAGGTTACGTACTGCACTTCCTTCCCGCTTCAGCAGAAAAATGGGGTAAAGAAAGAGTTACTGAATTACCGCTCGCAGGAAAAATATTATTGATGACAGGTATAATCTGGCTCGTGATTCAAACTAAATCAGCGGGAATTCAGCCCTTCATCTATTTTCAATTCTAACGTCCTTTTGTCACGGGTAATCCTGCGGATTTCCATGCCTTGATGCCACCACTCATAGAAACAGCCTGATATCCGTTTCGCTTAAGAATACCGGCGGCCTTTTTACTGCGAACGCCACCAAGGCAATAAACATAAACTGGCTTTTTTTTATCCAGTTTAGCAGATAGCTTTTCAAAATCCGGGCTGTTCACATCCATGTTGATAGCCCCTGCAAGATGATCTTCAGAAAACTCCTCTGGTGTTCTTACATCAAGAATAACTGCTGAAGGGTTTACTTTTAGTTTCTTGCTTACCTCGAGAGGTGACCATTCAGGGATATCCTGGGCAAAAATTCCTGCAGAAGTAAGGAGAATGAAAAAAATAATCTGAGCGGCTTTGTTCATAAAGAATGCAAATTAATGGTCAGGCGCTGATTTTATCTAGAACATCCATCACCTCTTTGACATGCTTTCGGCTTGTTTCAAGAAGAGCTTTTTCAGCATCATTGAGTTCAAGCTCAATGATACGCTCAATTCCATTTTTACCCAACACTGCAGGGACGCCAAGGTAACAGTTATCTATTCCGTATTCACCCTGTAACTGTACACATACAGGGAGAATCCGCCGCTGGTCTTTTACAATTGCTTCAACCATTTGCGCTGCTGCAGAACCCGGTGCATACCAGGCAGATGTTCCCATCAATTTGACAAGCTCACCACCACCAACTTTCGTGCGTTCAATAATTGCATCCAGTTTAGCCTTATCAATCATCTCAGTTACTGGAATCCCGGAAACAGTTGTATAGCGAGGTAGCGGAACCATGGTATCACCATGGCCACCAAGCAACATTGCCTGAATATCCTTGGGAGAAACATTCAATGCCTCTGCCAGGAATGCACGATAACGGGCAGTGTCTAATATACCTGCCATACCCATAACGCGGGTACGAGGAAGTTCTGAAATAAGATGTGCCTGATATGTCATCACATCAAGCGGATTGGAAACAACTATAATAATTGCGTCCGGAGAATGTTTGATGATATTTTCCGTCACTGATTTTACGATTCCGGCATTGGTACCAATTAGGTCATCACGGGTCATGCCTGGCTTACGGGGAAGACCGGAGGTAATAACAACAACTTCAGATCCGGCAGTTCTTGAATAGTCACCGGTTGTGCCGATAGTCCTGGAGTCATAAAGATCAATTGGTGCTTTTTGCCAGATATCCAGGGCCTTGCCTTCAGCAAATCCCTCCTTAATATCCACAAGAACGATTTCATTTGCTACTTCACGATAAGCAAGGACATCTGCACAGGTGGCTCCTACGTTACCGGCGCCAACAACGGTTATTTTCATATTTTTTGTGGTTAATTTTTAATCAGAAACGGCCCGCAAGTTATTAATCGGAGGCCAAAAAGAAAATGATTCAGGCTGCTGAAAACTCAATTCTTAATCCTGACGAAACAGAGGAATCCTGAGAAAATTCGCGGCTTGCCCTAAGACCAGGCACCCACACAACCTTCCCTTTGCATAGCAAAACAGTTATTTGCTCTTTAGCGGTGAGCGGCACCTTTTCATCTGTCAGCAAATCACTCACTTTCTTATGTCCGGTCATACCTGCGGGCATCAGCCGGTCGCCAGGCTGCCAGCTCCGCCATTCGAGTGGAAATAACATTCTTTCCGGATCCACCCAGATGACATGCCGTGATTTCTCATAACCCATTTCAAAGGGACGATACTCCAGATTTAGTTTAAGGTTGCCGGATTGATATAAGCCGGGGCCAGGAATAGTAACAGGGGTGAAAATTTTTCCCGGCTTTTCACGTCTCCTCAACAATAGTCTGTCACGATCCATCAGCAGGCAGTGAGTTTCTGAATAAAATAGCGCCCCTGTCTGTACATTCCCGAATATCCTTATGGAGGTATCCGGGGTAAACCCATAGGCTTCAATCAGATGAGAGAGCACTGAATCTGGATGATCAAACTCACGAAGTGGTTCAAGAAGAATTTGCTGCGAACCATCGGGAAGTTCAACAAATAAATCTCGCTTCAGACCGGTTAATGCTTTTCGATATAACTCAATAATTCCCTCCCCCTTAAACTTCGAATTATCTGCGGATAAATTAAAAGAGGGATTGACCTCATTAATAATTGGGATGATCCGGTTGCGAATCAGATTTCTCTGATATGCGTCAGTGGCATTTGAGGCATCCTCACGCCATTGAATGCTATGATTCTCTGCATACTGCAGTATCTGAGCACGAGTTAAAAACATCAACGGCCTGATGATATTTCTATTGCGCACAGGCACTCCGGTCAGCACAGCTGCCGACATTCCTTTTATAAGATTCAGTACAAAAGTTTCTGCCTGATCATCCAGGTGATGGGCTGTCGCGACAGATGTGAAGTTTTCTGAAGATCTTACCGATTCAAAACACTCATATCTGAATGTTCGGGCTGCCATCTGAAGGGAGCCCTCATACTTATCGCGCCAGTAGTCATCCACACGAGTAACAAAAAACGGAGTTTTAAGTCGATCTGCTGTTGCCTCAACGAGCTCCTGATCCATATCCGAATCACGGCCACGCAACCGGTAGTTTATATGAACAATTCCGGAAAGCAAACCGCAATTATGGAGCAAGTCAACCAACACCATACTGTCAACACCCCCACTTACAGCAGCAAGGATCCGGTCATGATTCGAAAACAACTTTTGCCGGAGTCCAAACTGCATGAACTTGCCGGAGATGGATAAAGCCATATACAAAAATAAGTTTTCCTAATTTTGAAACCGCCCGATGCTTTATCGTTTAACACTGATTCTCATTCTTTTTGTTTCCGCAGCCAATGGCCAGCGGGTGCGCCTTGAACATGCCGATATTCTTAAAGGGGGTCAGGTAAATGGGGTGCGGATAGCAAAACCAACAGGCAATGTCGTATTTATTCAGGGCCAGACAACTATTTATTGTGACTCTGCCATCCTTAACAAGGCTGATAATTCAATAGAAGCCTTCGGTAAAATCAGGATCCTGGAGGGTGACTCCATCACCATTACAGCGGGCAGATTGTTTTATGACGGAAACAAAAGAATTGCACGCCTGAGAAAAAACGTTGTTTTTGTAAAACTCAAAACGGTTACACTTTACACGGATTTTCTGGATTATTACAGAAACAGAAACCTGGCGACATTTTTCAACGGGGGAAAACTGGTTGATACTACCAATATCCTGGTGAGTAAAAAAGGTTACCTGAATACAGTAACCAGTGTTGCATCATTTAAAAAGGATGTGGTCGGAGAGAACCAGGATTTTACCTTCAGGTCTGATACACTTCAATATCAGACGAAAACCAAAATTGTAAACTTCCTTGCGCCTGCAACTGTAATTGACAAGGATGGAAAAGTTGTTAATTACAACAAAGGGTTTTATAACACTGTAAGTAAAGTTTCAGTTTTAAATGACGGGGTTATAGAAACAAAATCCAACCTGATGAAGGGGGATACATATAAGACCGATGAAGCAGCAATGTTCTATCAGGCTCTGGGTCATGTTGAAATAACTGCCAAGGATGACAAGCTGATCATCTATGGTGCTCAGTCAGATTATTATAAGGGTAAGGGTATTACTAAAATTTTCGGAAATCCTTATTTGGCCCGCTTTGAAGATTCAGCCGATACACTTTTCCTGAGAGCAGATACGCTTGTGTCTGTTGAGGGAAAAGATGGAAGAACAAAATATTTACTGGCTTACCCGCGTGTAAGAGTTTTTAAATCAGATCTGCAGGCTGCAGCTGACTCGTTGGTCTATCATTCAGCTGACTCAATGATGGTCTTCTTCAAGGATCCTGTCTTATGGAATGTCGAAAACCAGATGACAGGTGATACCATACGGATGACTACCAAAAAGAAAAAAATTGATAAAATCCTTATGATTGGCAACAGCTTTGTGGCAAGTGAAGATGAGATGGAGAATTACAATCAGATTAAAGGAAGAAGCATGACTGCGCACTTAAAGGAAAATAAAATTCACCATGTTGATGTGGAAGGTAATGGTGAGAGTCTTTATTATGCCATTGAAAGCCGGGAAATTGAAAATGATACGCTGCGGGCAACACTTACAGTTATGACGGGTGTTAACAAGATCATTTGCTCTGACATGAAAATTAACTTTCTGGAGGGCAAACTGAATAACATCAGCTTCTTTGTTAAACCGGATGCGAAATTCATCCCTCCAAAAGACCTTAAAGAGGAAGATATAAAACTAAAAGGTTTCTCTTGGAGAGGGGCTGATCGCCCGACCAGAGAAAGTGTTACAGGTAAAAAGCCGTACCTCCCTCCTGTTCCTGAGGTAAAGAGAAAAAAAGATTGATTTTTTTCACCTTCCGGTTGAGAAAAATACCGGAACTAAACGCTCGAATCAGCCAAGGGACATTAATATTTTTGCTAAATTGTAGGATCATGGGTTCCTTTCGACTAAGCGGCTGGTTATTTACTTTTGCCCTTGCAGGGTTTCTGAGCAGCTATGGTCAGGCCTTTGAAGTAATTCCTGTTCCGGAAACTATAATTGGCACCACCGGCCAGAGCATTAAAATCCCCATACAGATCAAAAATACGGGCGATAAACCCCAGGTCTATACGATACGACTATCTGAAAATGACCTGAAAGTCGGACAAAAAGGGTATTTCTGTCAAAGTGGAACTTGCCTGAATGAGGAAATCAGGGAGATTTCAAGACGCATTGAGGCATTCAGCTCTATACAGGATCTTTATTATATAATTGAAACTGGGTTGGTTACAGGCCAAAATCAGCTTGTTTTCGAAGCCGGTATTAAAGGGACCGGCTCAGATCAGGATTTACCCGTAACAGTCATGATTGATGAAAAACAACCCAGAAATGTGGTTTTCAAGTCACCTGATTTGTTAGTTCATGAGATTTATCCAAACCCCTCTTCATCGGTGGCCTACGTGGATTATGAGCTATATAATGATAAAAAATCAGCTAAAATATTGATTCACAATATTTTAGGCACGCCTCTCGGAGAACAGGAATTACCCGCAAATGATACGAGAACGAAAATCCTGACCGAAGATCTTTCGCCCGGAATATACTTTTATACTGTTTACCTGGATAATGAGGGTCTTATAACCAGAAAAATGGTGGTCAGAAGGTAAAAGAGAGCTTAAAAGGTAAAATTTCTAATCTGACCATACTGTTCTATATTTGCGGGCTTATTCTATATGCAAAACAACCCTGGTCATAGTTTTAGAAGCTATCTGGTATTTTCGGCTGTTATCCTGATTTTTTTATCCGGCTGCTCCAGCAAATTCAGAAAAATCCAGCGAAATGAAGACTGGAGGGTAAAGTTTGAAGCTGCTACAACTTATTACGAAAAAAAGGACTTTTACAGGGCAGCCCTTCTATTTGAAGACATCAGACCAATCGTCAGAGGGCTTCCTGAAGGAGAAGATGTTGAATTTTATCTTTCCTATTGCCAGTTCAATGAGGAGACTTTTATTCTGGCCGCTGAATCCTTCAAGTCATTTTATGAAATCTATGGAAGGAGCCCCAAAGCTGAGGAGGCCTTCTATATGCATGCATTTTCACTTTTTTCTGGCTCTCCTCCTTCAAATCTTGATCAGAATAGCGGCGTAGAGGCAATGGATGCAATGCAAAATTTTGTAAACAGATACCCTGACTCTGAATTTAGCACCAAAGCAATTGAAGTAATCAATATATGCCAGTCTAAATTGGAAATAAAGGGCTTTGAGAACGCCAGACAGTATCTCAAAATCAAGAATTACAAAGCGGCGGTTCTTGCACTTAAAAACTTTACTCAGGATTTTCCTGATTCCAAATTTCTGGAGGAGGCGCTCTATCTGAGAATTGATGCGCAGCACCAGCTCGCTCAGAAAAGCTTACCTTCCCTTCAGGGAGAGCGATACAAATCGGTCATTGAAATGTATCTCGAATTCCTTGACAATTACCCGGAAAGCAAGTTTTTACGAGATGCCGAAAAGCTTTACGCCGACAGTCAGGAAAAAGTAAATCAATTCAAAAAAAATAAACCAGTCTAAGTTCATGGCAGCACAACCTTCCATTATTACCCGCGATATTGATAAAATCGCAGCTCCTACCGGAAATCTTTATGAGTCCGTCGTGGTCATCTCTAAAAGAGCGCGACAGATATCAGTAAACCTGAAAGAGGAACTGAATAATAAACTTGCTGAATTCGCTACAACAGTGGATAACCTTGAGGAGGTTTTTGAAAACAGAGAGCAGATTGAAATCTCTAAATATTATGAGCGTCTTCCTAAGCCTACCGGCTCTGCAACAGAAGAATTTCTGGAAGGAAAGGTGACTTACCGTTACCGCTCTGAAACCGATCAGCTGGA